>JALSPH010000136.1 GCA_026986055.1 Campylobacterales bacterium | reverse complement strand
GATCGCTCTGTATATCTCGGGCTCGCTTGAAGGGTCGAGATTTATCACTTTTGCGTAGCACCCCCCTTCGAAGTTGAAGACGCCGTTATCGTCCCATCCATGCTCATCGTCACCGATAAGGCGTCGATTTGGGTCGGTAGAGAGCGTAGTCTTTCCGGTTCCGCTAAGGCCGAAAAAGAGAGCTACGTCGTCATCTTTACCGATATTGGCGGAGCAGTGCATAGGGAGCTTATTCTCGAGAGGTAGCCAGTAGTTCATCATCGTGAAGATTCCCTTTTTCATCTCGCCGCCGTACCAAGTGCCTCCTATGATGGCCGTATTCTCTTCGATATTGAATACGACGAAAACTTCGGAGTTGAGACCATGCTCTTTCCATTTTTTGTTGGTTACCTGACAAGCGTTGTAGAGAGTGAAGTCGGGAGTGAAGTTTTCAAGCTCCTCTTCAGTCGGCCGGATGAACATGTTTTTGACAAAGTGCGCCTGCCAAGCTATCTCGCTCACGAACCTTATGGAGCGGCGGCTCGATGGGCTCGCTCCCACGAAGACGTCCGTAATGTAGAGATCTTTTCCCGAGAGCTCCTGTTTCGTTATGTCGAAAAGCTCTTCATATATCTCTTTTGAGATCGGCTGGTTTATATCGCCCCAGGCTATGTACTTTTCACTCGGCGGCTGTTTTACAAAATATTTGTCCTTCGGACTGCGTCCGGTAAAGATTCCCGTATCCACGGTGGTGGCTCCGCTTTTTGTAAGCTTCGCCTCTCCACGTTCAAGAGTATGTCGAATCACCTCGTCGTAATCAAGGTTGTAAAAAACCTTCCCTATATTCTCAAGTCCTAGTCGGTCGAGTCCCTTAGGTGTCATTTTACCTTTTCCATATTTTGAATCTTTTGGTGGCACCTCTGAAGAGTCTGTATGCAAAACCAATATAGACTCTTCAGAGGTGCCCTGGTTCGATAGTGTAATTTTACTCTTATATTCTTTGACGAAACAAAAATTACGAGACTATTACAAAAAAAATTTCTCTTTTTGTGAATTTTATGAAAAAATAGCCTAAAAAGTTAAGGGGTATAGTTTGGAAAAGGTAAAAAAGAGTTTGGAAGAGTGGAAAGAGGAGTTGACTCCTTTAGAGTTTGAAGTCTGCAGGCTCAAAGGCACGGAAAGAGCCTTCAGCGGAGAGTATTACGACTTCAAAGGAGACGGCATCTACAAGTGCAGATGCTGCGGCGCCGCACTCTTTGACAGCCGTGACAAATACGACTCGGGCACGGGCTGGCCAAGTTTTTGCCGCCCGATAACCGAAGATGCGATCGAAGAGCACGAAGATAGAAGCTACGCGATGGTCCGCACCGAAGTGACATGCGCAACATGTGATGCCCATCTTGGGCACGTATTTGAAGATGGGCCGGCACCTACCGGACTTCGCTACTGCATAAACTCCGTATGCCTCACTTTCGAACCGCGCGAGAGATAACAAAAGCCAGAGCGGAGATTATCAGGACTCCTATAAGAGGCATTATCCACGGGTTCTCTTTGATATGCTCGAGCATAGAGAGAACCGCTTTGCCTCCAAGGTAACTTGCTCCTCCCACGACAACTGCCCACAGAGCCGAAGCCAAAAGGTTCAAGATCGCGAATTTCATCGTGTCGTACCGTGTCAAACCTATGGCTATGGGAACGAGAGTCTTGACTCCATATATATATTTTTGCAAAAAGATGACCCAGGCTCCGTAACGCTTCATAAGAAGATGGGAGTATGCCAGCTTTCTTCTATGTTTTCTCAAATACTCCATCATCGTATGTTTGTTGAATCTGGTAAAAAGAAGAAGCGCCATATCGCCTATGAAGTTGGAAGCGAAGGCTACCGCCATCGAGAGAGAAAGGTCCATCTTTCCCATCGAAGAGAGAACACCTGCAGCCGCCAAAGCGAAAAATCCCCCGCCGAGAGAGTAGAAAAAGAGTATTATGTAACCGTAGGTAATGAGGTTTTCCAAAATTTCGTGCAAACAAAACTCCTCTACGCTGCCGCTGTTTCGATTATTTCAGGAGATTGTACCCGATTTTGATAAAATAGTGCATAATTGCCAAATCTAAACATAGGAAAAAGAGAGAGCAGAGCGGTCGGTAAAATCACTTCCAACCGGCTAAACCGCTCCATCTTCCAGATAACTCTTCAAAAAAGTGTCGGTGATGATATACTCGTCCTTGCCCCTTTGCATCAAAAGCCCCATATCCACCAACCCTCTTCTTACCTGATAGAGCGCTTGAGGGGTCAGCTTCTGCTCTTCGCCTCTTGCCATTCTGTACATCACATCGTAGTAGTGTTTTCTCTTTTTCATCTCCGATACATACTGCTCTATCAGGTCGAGCTGCTCATAGTAAGCCCTCTCATAAGCCTTGTCAAGATGCTCTTTTTTGATAAGCAGCAGATCGTTTTCTATACATAAGTAGTAGAGTGCCTGCATCGTCTGCATCGTATTGGCCGGATGACCGCCGAGCCTTTTTAAAAGCTCTTTGAGATCCTTTTCGTTATCAAAAACCATCCTCTTTTTTCTGAAAGCTGATATCAACTCTTTTGAAAGCTCATCTATATCGAAAGGCTCAAGAGAAAATTTTCGGCAGTAGTTGAAAAACGGCGATCGCCTGTTTTCGAAAATCTTCGTCATTATCGACTCTATACTTCCAAGAAAGATCGAATGAATCCATTTTTTATGCTGCAAAGTCCCTCTAAGCACCTCCAAAATGTCGCCATCTTCACACTCGAGCCTCTTGATATCCTGAAACTCGTCATATACCACGGTTATCTTTTTTCCGAGAGACTCCCCCACCTTCTCGACCACACCCAGAGCCGCTATCATCTTTTCGCAGCCCGACTTCTCATCTTCGCTTTTTATGACAATCTCGGCACCCAGTTCTATAACCGACACATCTACCTTCGCGCTGAGCCTC
>JALSPH010000135.1 GCA_026986055.1 Campylobacterales bacterium | reverse complement strand
AACGACCGCGGCGGCCGCATTGGCTATGCGTGCAGCTTCATCTATCTTCCCGCCTGCCGCCAATACGAACCCTAAAGTAGAAAGGACGGTATCTCCAGCACCGGTTACGTCGTATACCTCTTTTGCCACCGTAGGTATGGTTCTCATACTCTCATCAAATATCGCCATCCCCTCTTCCGAAAGAGTTATCATGGCCATATCTAGATTCAGATCGTTTTTTAGCTTGAAGCCGGCTCTTTTGAGCGACTCTTCGTCGCAAATCTCTATCCCCGTCGCCTCGCTCGCCTCTTTTCTGTTCGGTGTGACAAGTGTCGCACCTCTATATTTCGAGTAGTCGCGCCCTTTGGGGTCTACAAGGACTCCGACCCCCTCTTTTCGCGCCACCTTTATGATACTTTTAGTAAGCGTATCGCTTAAAACCCCTTTTCCGTAATCTGAGAGCAAAACGATATCCAAAGAAGGAAGCATCTTCTCAAAGGCTCTTAATATTCTATCTTCAGTCTCTTTTGAAATCTCCTGCCTGCTTTCGCTGTCAAACCTTACGACCTGCTGCTGCGAGGCGATGACTCTGCTCTTTTTCGTCGTCTTTCTCTCTTTATCGGTAACCACGCCTTCAGTCGATACGCCCAAAGAGTGAAGCATACCCAAAAGGCGTTTGCCGTTTTCATCCTCTCCGATTGCCGAAGCGACACTCACTTTAGCACCCAAAGCAACCAAGTTGTTGACGACATTTCCGGCGCCTCCAAGCACCTCGCTCTCTCTTTGCACATCTATGACGGGAACAGGTGCCTCCGGGGAGATACGCTCCGTTTTGCCCCAGAGGTAGTGGTCTATCATCAGATCTCCCACTACAAGAACAGACGGCGCACAGGACTGGTACTTACGCATTATATTCCCCTATAACAGAGGTAAGAAGGTATGATCGTGCCAAGCACTGGTTAGAATGTAAAATGTTACCGAAAAAACTAATCGACAATAAAACTCCTTTTCAAACTCTTTATCATCATATGTATCCTATCTGTTTTTCTAAGCCACTCTTTTCCAACATTATGCTCTATATAGTTTATCTTAATTCCTATAAATATTTGAGTTTTCAATTCTGCCGTAGAAGCCTGGGCAATATCCAAAAACCTTATTTTCTCTTTACCGGATTCTCTCTCAATGCCTTCAGCTATATTACTTGGAACGGATAGGCCTGAACGTGTTATTTGATCTTTAAAGCTATAATCACGACAATCTTTAAGCCCCAAATATATCTCACTGCTTAATGAGCAAGCCATTTTCCAAACATCCAGACTTTCACACTTCATACTACCTACCTATCTAACCAGCGAAGCGATCTTACTGCTTCTTGCAAAGAAGCTATCTAACGCTCTTTACCTCTTCTTCAAAAATCCTCTTGATTTCCGGAATATACCTCTTTATTCCCTCTTCAAGAGTAACTTTCGGCTCATACCCCAAAAACTCTTTCGTAGGCTCGATATCGGCTTGCGTAAAGAACTGGTACTGACCTATGTAAGGGTTTGGAATATACTCGCACTCGAGGTTCGTACCAAGCTCTCTTTGCAAAATATCCACAATATCCTGAAAACTCCTTGCCTTACCGGTTCCCACATTGTAAACACCGCTTTTTTTAGGGTTGCACGCCTTTATATTGGCTTGAATGACATCATCTATATAGATGAAGTCTCTTAAAATCTTGTCGGACCCCTCAAAGAGCCTCGGTCTCTTACCCGATAGTATCTGGTGGCCAAACTGCAGTACCATGGATGCGGTCTTGTTTTTGAAAAACTCTCTTGGCCCGTAGACATTGAAATATCTGAGCCCCACTATAGGAAAGTCGTATCTTCTCATCCACTCATAGGCTAGGTTGTCCATAGCAAGCTTACTGAAGCCGTAAATGTTCGCCGGATCTTCGCGCCCTACCGTTTGAGGTGCCGGTGCGTTCCCGTATGTGGCACCCGAACTTGCATATATCATCGCAGCTTTCGATTTTTTCACAATCTCCAAAAGATCTTTGAAAGCGTTTAGATTTGTATCTATCATGATCTTCTGGTCGCTTACCGTCGTATCGCTTATGGCCGCTTCGTGGAAAATGTAGTCGAAGCTGAAATCTTCAAGTCTTGCCAGATCCTCTTTTTTCGTAATGTCACCGGAAATGATCTCGCCCTTGAAACCTTTGAGGTTCTTGTAGTGGCCGAAGCTTTTCAGATTTCCGTTGGAGAATGTTTCACCCGTTCTAAAAAGGTCGAACACCACCACTTTCGCATCAGGAAAGTTCTCTTGAAACCAAAATGCTATATTTGAGCCTATAAACCCGGCTCCTCCGGTTACAAGTACAGTTTTTGAGTTAAAATCCATGCAGATCCTTAAGCTCTATTTTTTCATTTTTTCTACAAAGGTGCGTGTGGCCCACGCCGGCTCTTTTTGCCGCCTCTATATCGCTTGGCTTGTCGCCTATCATCCAGGAGTTTTCAAGGTCTATTCCGAACCTATTTGCAGCCTCCAAAATCATCCCGGGCTCCGGTTTTCTACACTTGCATCCATCATCGGGCCCGTGCGGGCAGTGAAAAACTTGTGAACGGTCGATCACTATCCCTCTCTCTTGCATTTTTTCCAGCATCCAGTCGGTCAGTTTTTCAAAATCTTCACTGCCGTAATAGCCTCTCGCAATGGCCGATTGGTTAGTAACGATAATCGGCAGATACCCTCTTCTTTGCGCCTTTAAAATCAGCTCAAGCACCCCCTCGACAAACTCGAACCTCTCTTTGGTCCCTACATAGCCGTGATCGACGTTTATAACGCCGTCACGATCCAAAAAGAGCGCTCTTTTCATCTCTCAAGAAGCCATGCTAGCGCCATTATCAGCAGTATAAGCCCCGCCCATACCAAAAAACCCGGAAGCGCAGAGGCGTTTATGGCGGCACTGCCGCCGCTTGGCATATATGC
>JALSPH010000134.1 GCA_026986055.1 Campylobacterales bacterium | reverse complement strand
CCGCAGTACCGTTTCAACATATCTTTAAGACTGCACCTGCCGAGAACGGAAAGAAAACTGAATCTGATTCTCGAAGATTTCAAAAACACATCTTCTACCGACCTTCCAAGAAGTGCAACCGTAAGCGACACTGTAGGCAACAACGACTACCTTTTGGGACTGCACTATAGACAGCAAGAGACGAAGTTTACACGAATCGGCTACGGAGGAGGCGTGCGTTTCAGAAGAGCTGTTCCCGACCCATATATCTCCGCCTATTTGAGTAGATCCTTCTACTTTTCAAAAAATTGGGAGCTTCTTTTGCGCGACAAGGTACGATATTTCGCCGACTATCGCCTCGACAACAGTGCCGAAGCTTCACTTATCAGAGTAATTGACGAAAACCTGCGCTTCTCTTTTCAAAATATCTATAGATTTTTGGAGCAGACGAACTTCAGGAACGAAATCGTAAACTCCCTCTCTCTCGAACAGTTTCTGAACTACAAAATGGGTGTAAACTACACTCTTTCAGCCTATAGCAGCGGAGATACATTGGGTGTTTTCAAATTGAGGTACTACTACGGAGGGCTCTCTTTCAGGCACTACTACTATAGAAACTGGGCGTACTACCAGACGGACTTTGGCGTGATGCTGCGAGAGAGCAACAACTTCAGCCCCTCGGCCAGGGTTATATTCAAATTCGGTATACTTTTTGGAAAATCGAAAACGAGTATACGAAAGTTTAAAGAGTAAAAGAGGCACTCACCTCTTTTTGACGCTATCGGAGAGCAATACGCCTATCCACTTTGTAGATTCGGAAGTCTCGAGTGCGAATTTCACTATCATAGTAAGCGGTACGGCAAGAAGCATTCCAACCTTTCCGAAAACCCACCCCCAAAAGACCAGTGACAAAAATACGACAAGCTCGGATAGCTCGAGCCCTCTTCCCATCAGTTTGGGCTCCAAAAAGTTGCCTATCGCGGTATTGATGACGAGAAACCACCCCGCAACCCACAAAGCGTCGGCAAATCCATGCGTCGCAAGCGCTATCAAAACGGGTGGAATCGCAGCGATTATGGAGCCGATTACCGGTATGAAGTTTAGAACGAAACCGCCGAGCCCCCATAAAAGCGGATACGGTATGTCGAACCAGTAGAGTACGGCCACTATCCAAACACCGGTCAAAGCGCTGGTGAAGGCTTTGAGCGTAAAGTACTGGTTCAGCCTCTCGGTAAATGCGTCGAGCCTCTCGGCAAGACCTGAAGAGCCCTCTTTCTCTATGTAGGCTATCTTCTCTTTTATATGAAACGACTCTATAAGCATGAAAAGAACGGTAAAGAATATAAGAAAAGAGTTCGAAAGCAGTGTCGTACTGTTTTTGAGCAAAGAGAGAGTGAAAGCGAAAACTTTCTGAGGCTGCAAAAACTCGAAAAATGCCTCTCTGTCGATCGTTATGCCCCACTCATGGAGCTGAACGAGCCACTTCTGAAGATTCTCCATCATAGCCTGCTGCCAAGTTTCCGAGTTGGCGAAAAGGTCTGCGATATGCGTGCTGACAAGTCCTGTTAAAGATATGAAGAGTGCAAGCATAAAGAGTATGACTATCAAAAAAGCGAGCGGTTTGGGAACACCTTTTTTTATCAACCAGTTAAGCGGCGGTGAAAGTAGAAGAGCTATGAAAACGGAGAGCATAAACGGAACTATAAGGGGTGCGGCAGCTTTCATACCCGCTATGACGACAACGAGTGCCGCCATAGTAAGCACGGTAGCGTAAATAGGTGCAGAGACTTTTTTCACAGTTTTCCTACCCCTTCACCGCCAAAAGGCGGCAGCTTTGTAAATATCAGTTGAAGATGGAGATCAAAACTCCGGCTGCAACCGCAGAGCCTATAACCCCTGCTACGTTTGGCCCCATAGCGTGCATCAAGAGTATATTACCGGGCTTTTCGTCCATTCCAACCTTGTTGACGACTCGTGCCGCCATAGGGACGGCGGAGACTCCGGCCGCACCTATTAGCGGATTGATAGGCTCTTTTGATAGTTTGTTCATAAGCTTCGCCATCAAGACTCCCGCTGCGGTACCTACGGCAAAAGCGACAAGTCCAAGTATCAATATGCCGAGAGTGTCGCCGACAAGAAACTTTTCCGCGGCAAGTTTAGAGCCGACACCGAGTCCAAGCAGTATCGTCACTATGTTGATTAGGGCGTTTTGCATCGTATCGCTTAGCCTGTCCACCACTCCCGACTCTTTGGCGAAGTTACCGAATGTGAACGCACCTATAAGCGGTGTAGACTCAGGAAGGAGCAGTATGCTCAGCCCAAGTACTATAAGCGGCAAAAAGAGCTTTTCGAGTTTATGGACCTTTCTTTGCTGAGTCATAACGATGACTCGCTCAGCCTTACTCGTAAGAGCTTTCATTATCGGAGGCTGAATAACCGGGACAAGCGCCATGTACGAGTATGCCGCGACGGCTATGGCACCGAGCAGGTCGGGAGCGAGCTTCGAGGCGATGAAGATAGATGTGGGCCCATCCGCTCCACCGATAATCGAAATAGCTGCACAATCTTGAAGGGAAAAGTCAAAAAGCGGAGTAAATTGACTCAGTGCCGCCGCACCCACGAGAGTACCGAATATGCCAAACTGAGCGGCGCCTCCAAGCAGAGCGGTTTTTGGGTTCGCAAGCATCGGCCCGAAGTCGGTCATGGCCCCAACCCCCATGAAGATAAGGAGCGGGAAGAACTCGTTAGCTATACCGGCATTGTAGATAACTCCCAAAAAGCCGTGATCTCCCGTCATGTTAGCCATAGGTATATTGGCCAATAGGCCTCCAAACCCGATAGGGATAAGGAGCAGAGGCTCGAACCCTTTGGCTATGGCAAGATAGAACAGCAAGAGAGTGATGCCTATCATCAAAACGCGTCCCCAACTCTGGTGAAATTTACTTACCTCTTCCCCCTCACCGTTTACGACCCCCTCTTT
>JALSPH010000133.1 GCA_026986055.1 Campylobacterales bacterium | reverse complement strand
GACGATCTGGATATAAGCTCCCTTCTAACCAGATATCTCAGTCAATACGGAATGAAGGTAGAGAGTGTAGAGACACCGAAAGCGGCTTTGAATGCGCTTGAACTCGACCATTACGATCTGATAATTCTAGATCTCACACTCCCTCAGATGGATGGCTTGGAGCTTTGCAAGCTGATAAGAAAAGAGTACGATACTCCCATAATCATCTCAAGCGCTAGAAGTGATCTGACAGACAAGATTATAGGACTCGAGTACGGCGCGGACGACTACCTTCCCAAACCCTACGAGCCCAGAGAACTGGTAGCCAGAGTCCAGAGCATTCTTCGCCGTTACCGACCTACACTGCAGTCTAAAGGATCCGATTTCGAGCTTGACGAGAGTAAAATGCAGATCCGACACAAAGGTGAGCTTCTCGACCTTACTACCGCCGAATACGAGATATTGAGGCTCTTTCTTCTGAACCCCGCAACCGTTTTGAGCCGCGACTATCTGGCCAACAATGCGGAGTCGATCTCATGGGAGAGCTCGGAAAGAACGATAGATGTCATCATAAGCAGAATACGCCACAAGATCGGCGACAATCCAAAACAGCCGCGCTATATAAAATCGATCCGCGGAGCAGGATATAAATTCACGCCGTGAATCGTCACTCCATATTTTTCAAACTCAACCTCATCTTTCTTTTCGCACTTGGTGCTCTTATAGCCCTCTTTGCCATGATGGTACGAGAGATAGAGAGCCAAGAGATGAGGATGCTCGAAAAAAAGGCTGTGGCTTATGAAAGCGAGATACGAAAAATCATCATACAGAGCGGTTCAAGACTCGAAAAGAGTCTAAAAGAGCACGGCTACACACCTATTCCCCATCCGGAAGAGATAAACGTAAACCTTACCCCCATCTTCAATCCGCCTCCTACAACTTTTCCTCAAACCCTAAGAGAGCGCATTGAAGATGGAAGACTCAGAATATACCGCGACAAAAAGCGGATATACTTCGAACTTATAGGTCCAAAAAGCAGCAGAATGATCGCCGCTCCGATAGAGGTTTACCGTCCGAAGTGGATAGCTTTCTTTTTTGGAGGCATGACAGGTGTTATCATACTTCTATACTGGACTTTAAGAAGAAGCCTAAGACCCCTTAAGACGTTGGCAAAACAGATAAGGCGTTTCGGAGAGGGAGATATGGAGGTCTCCACCCGCTCCGACAAACAGGACGAGATAGCCTTCGTAGCGAACCAGTTCGATGCAACCGTAAAAAAGATTAGAGCCATGAAAGAGGCCAGATCTCTCTTTATGCGGAATATCATGCATGAACTCAAAACACCTATAACCAAAGGAAAACTTAGTGCTGCACTTTTAAGCGACGAGCAGGAGGCAAAGATTTTGCAAAAAGCCTTCAGCCGTATGGAACATCTTATTCACGAGATGGCCGAAATGGAGATGATTACCTCTCAGTCTCTTGACCTGAAGCTCACGACATGCGACTTCAGAACACTAGCTAAAGATGCGGCCAGCCTCCTTTTCATAGAGGATGAGAGAATCAAGATAGGGTGTAAAGAGTGTATGCTCAAAGGGGACTACGATATGCTCGTGATAGTTTTGAAAAACCTAATAGACAATGCTATAAAGTATGGTGACGGCAACACCGTTTATATATCATACCGCAAAGGAAGGGTGGAGATCATCAACAAAGGTGAGCCAATGTCCAAAAGCTTCGAAAAGCTTATGGAGCCCTTCTGCAAAGACGCAAACGGTATAAACAAAGAGAGTTTCGGTCTGGGCCTCTACATCGTCAAATCGATCCTCGACGCCCACGGGGCAACCCTTTCGCACAGATACGAAAGGGGTCACCATATCTTCTCTATCGACGGCTTGGAACCGGCAGGTTAGATAGCTTTTGCTATAAGCCTGTTCAAGCGAGAGTTGAAGTCTGCAATATCTTCTACCTCCACGCCTGCAGCCATCTTAGCTTCATCGAGTACGACGTGGGCTATATCGCGGGTAGTCTGTTCGTCACTCTTTTGTAGTAGTTTTTTGAAAATTTCGTGATCCGGGTTTATCTCCAAAATAGGCTTTGGAGTCGGTACTTCCTGTCCCATTTGGCGCAGAATCTGCTGCATAGCCACATCGGGGTCATTTTTGTCGAAAACTATACATGAGGGTGAATCTTTCAGTCTTTTGGTAAGCCTTATATCTTTCACGCTTTCACCGAGCTCCGCTTTCATTGCGGCTATAACGGGCGCATACTTCTCTTTTACCTCATCCTCTACCTCTTTCTCCTCTTCTACATTGGAGATATTCTCCAAAGGTGTTCCGTCATACTCGGTAACTGTAGGCATAACTATAGCATCCACTTCATCATCGAAAAGCAGAACCTCTATATCATCCTCTTTGAACTTCTCAAGCAGTGGCGAGTGGCGAAGAAGATTCTCATCTTCACCCATAATGTAGAAGATCTTATCCTGCCCCTCTTTCATACCCTCTTTGTACTCTTTTAGCGTTATGTAGCCATCTCTTTTACTCGACTTGAAAAGCATCAGATCAAGCAGTTTGTCTCTGTTCTCGAAATCGCTGTATATGCCCTCTTTCAGGGCTTTTCCCATCTCTTTGAAGAAGTTCTCGTAAGAGTCTCTATCTTTTTCGAGCAGCTTTTTAAGTTCACCGAGTATCTTCTTGACGCTCGCCTTTTTTATCTTGGAGAGTATAATGTTTTCTTGCAAAATCTCTCTGCTGACATTAAGAGGCAGATCTTCTGCGTCTATGATACCTCTTACAAAACGCAGATATGTAGGTAGCAACTCTCTCTCTTCGTCGGTTATGAAGACTCTTTTGACATAGAGTTTTACTCCCGGCTGGTAATCGACTCTAAATAGATCTATAGGAGCCTTTTTGGGAATGTAAAAGAGAGTGTAGTATTCGAGCGTACCCTCTGCTCTTGTGTGAATCCACAAAAGAGGATCTTCGCTGTCGTGGCTTATCTGCTTATAAAAC
>JALSPH010000132.1 GCA_026986055.1 Campylobacterales bacterium | reverse complement strand
CTTTTTAGATAGAGGAACGAGAAAACCTGCCTCTGCACCGTACGTCATACCCGTCTGCTCCAAGCCTCCGAAATCGTAGCTCGCATAGCCGAGTATTGCTCCGATAAAAGGCTTGATTCTGTTACTATCCACCGGAATAAAGTAGTCCAAATTGACATTTATCATATATTGAGAGATATTTGCCCCTCTATAATCGCTATCTTGCATTAAGTCGAATGATATAAAGGCTCTATACTCATCCTCTTGTGCACCTATTCTGGCACTCACGGCTGCAGTACCGTCGGTATACTTGTTCCCCAATACAGGCTCTTTGGCTTTATACCCATGATATTTCGCCTCAACTCCTATCAGACTATCCGCATTTACGAATACGCCGCATACCAGCAGGAAGAAAATCGCCAAACATTTACGCATCTACATCCCTTTTATTTGATTTTGAGGTCAATTATAATAGACTTTTTCTTAATTTACAGTGTTATATTACAATCATTTTATAATATATCTGTACGATATTATCGACTAAAAGGAAAAAATGTTTATGAAACGATACCTCGGAAAGAGAAAACTTCTTAGAATATATATAGGAAATGAAGATAGCTTCGATGGGAAGCCCCTTTGGGAAGCGGTACTGCGAAGAGCGAAAGAGATGAACATTGCAGGAGCCACCGTACTCAAAGCCGTTGCAGGCATAGGAGCGCACTCCCAGATGCACGCTTTCAATGTCTGGGTCCTCAAACAGAAGCTTCCTCTCGTGATAGAGATGATAGATGAAGAGAAGAAGTTGAAAGAGTTCGTAGAGAGTCTGGACGGCATTATAGAGGAGGGGTTGCTCACGATGAGCGACGTGGAGGTGATCTCCTACAAACACCCCGGTTTCAAAGAGGATTGATGCAACCCGGTCTACTTATTGCCGTAGGAGTCGGCGGGTTCATCGGTGCAATTCTTCGCTTTCTCATAAGCGGATGGGTTCAAAAACTCTCCCCTTCACTCTTTCCCGTCGGAACTCTCAGCGTGAACGTTCTTGGAAGTTTCATCATCGGTTTTGCGGTGCTATACTTCGAAAATGTGGTAGCTCCTCACCAAAAAGCCCTTCTCATCACAGGAATGCTCGGAGCGCTGACGACATTCTCCACCTTCTCCCTCGAGACGGTAACGATGCTTCAAGGCGGCTTGTGGGGAAGAGCCGTGACCAACATCGTTTTAAATACAACGCTTTGCATTGGAGCCACGATAGCCGGTATGATACTTTTCAAACGAATTTACGGATAAAAAGGAGTAAGTAATGCATATTTTGCCGGATGAAAATCTAAAAAAGAGACCTATAGGAGCCGCACTAGACTATACATGGGCGGCACTTAGCGCCGACTGGAAAAAGAGTGCCATTGTTGCCGGTGCGATTTTATTGCTTTTTCTTTTCCAGATCGTTCCCCTTGTCGGAATGGTCGCCGGAATACTTCAGAGCATCATCTTCTACGCTCTTGCATACTCGGTGGTCGACAACTTAACAAAAAGCACGAATATAGAGAGTTTCAAAGAGCGAATAGGAAATAGCACGACCAAAGAGATGCTTTTCAAGTTCATCGCCCCCGCTTCCGGATTCTATCTCGGTTTTGTAATCGTTTCCATTATATTCATTGCGGCTACGGCTCTGCTCTTTTGGCTGACAGGAGGCGGTACTATAATCACAATGCTCAATCAGCAGATGAGCGGCTCCGACATGACACCTCAGCAAGCTACAGTTTTTTACACGCAGATTTTGGGAATGAGTACCCCCACTCTACTCTTTTTTATAGTCGCTACAACATTTTTCGGATATATCTGGCCTCTCGTTTACGGTTACGCTCTTTTGCAAAGAAGCTTTTCGGATGCACTTAACGCACTTTTCATGCTCTTTTCGACCCGTTTTTGGAGAGCCGCATTTACGATGCAATATTTCAAGGTGGTCTCTTTGTGGATGTTGATACTCTTTGGGGCTATGCTTCTTGCCGGCATCTGCGCGGCCTTCTTCATTCTCATTCCGGTTGCCGTCCTGATACTTCTGTGGCTTACCTACTTTTCCGCCATCGTCGCCGCAGAGACCTACAATTTCAGCGACGATATATGATCGTAAAGGGATTTTCTGTAGAATATCGAAAAAGATAAATTTCTAAGGAAAAAGATGGTCGATCTTCGGCAGATTGAAAAAGATTTCGATAGTGTCAGCAGTGCACTAAAAAGGCGTGGCGTAGAAGAGAAGCTGCTCGAGAAACTCAAAGCTCTCTTCGAAGAGAAAAAAGAGGTTCAAAAGAGACTCGAAGCGGCTCAGGCGGAGCAGAACAAAAAGAGCAAACTCTTCGGCCAATACAAAAGAGAGGGGAAAGATGTTTCCGAACTTCAGCGTGAAGTTGCCTTGAACAAAGAGCGGATAGCCGCTATGAACGAGGAGTTGCGCATATTGGAGGAGAGGCTCTTCAAACTCGCTTCTTCCATCCCGAATATTCCCGACCCTGACGTTCCGGACGGAGATAGCGAAGAGGATAACGTGGAGATTGAAAGAGTTCTAGAACCGAAAGAGTTTCCGTTCAAACCGAAAGAGCACTGGGAGCTTGCCGAGATAAACGGCTGGATAGACTTCGAAAGAGGGGTCAAGATCGCAAAAAGCAGGTTCAGTGCTCTAAGATACGAGGGTGCGAAGCTGGAAAGAGCTCTTATAAACTATATGCTCGACTTCAATGCGAAGCGAGGATTCGAAGAGGTTTGCGTCCCGTTCATGGCAAACTCCGACTCTCTCTTCGGTACGGGTCAGCTTCCCAAGTTCGAGGAGGATCTTTTCAAGATCGAGGGGGAAGATCTATATATGATACCCACGGCCGAAGTTCCGCTCACGAACCTATACAGGGACGAGATTTTGAAAAAAGAGGAACTTCCCGTAAAACTCACATCCTACACACCCTGTTTCAGAAAAGAGGCCGGGTCTGCCGGCAGAGACACCCGGGGAATGATACGACAACATCAGTTCG
>JALSPH010000131.1 GCA_026986055.1 Campylobacterales bacterium | reverse complement strand
TAATGATAAAAATTATCTTCTTCATACCTATATTTTATCCGATATTCTTATGAAATTCAACAAGTTTGAAACGCTCTCCCATTATCGTAGGATCGATTAAGGTTTTTACCTTGTTGAGTTCTCGCAGATAGAGAGTCCGGTTTCCCAGCCCTGCCAACATCTCGAGCAGATATGGAAGGCCATACTCAGTCAGAGCTCGTAACTGAGTCTTGTAAGCGTGCAAAGAGAAGCCTCTCTCTTCAAAAGCCTCTATGACGTGCGAAAAGTTGACATCGTATGTTATGTCGCTCTTTCCAAAGAGTGCGGCAAGATCGACTCCCTCTTCAAAAAGCGGGAAGACTTCATGACCTTTGTAAACTCTTATGGAAAAGTCGTTTCGCACCTCCTTTTCACCGTAGTCGAACGAGACGAACACTATCTTCTCGGCAGCCTTAAAGAGCGAATCGGCGAAACTCTCATACCCTCTTGCGACCTCCCCCTTCGTCTGAGAGTATCGGGCCGCTTTTTCCAAAACCGACTCATCCTCGCCCTCGAAGCTTATCGAGTGCTTTTCACCCATTTTAACAAGGGCACTCTTCCCCTTGTATACCAGGTCGCAAGGAAAGGAGTCGAAGATCTCGTTCGCTACTGCGAATATCTCCCTTTCATCTATCTGCTGAGGCTCGAAGTAGTGGTGTAGCTCTATCTCCTCTCCGAAGCGCTCTTTAAAATAGTCCCTTTGAATCTTCTGCAAAGGTTCGAAACGCTCCACTATGCCAAAACTCATCGTCTCAAGAAGATCGGGCGCCTCTTGTGCGATCCACTCTATCATATCACCCAGAAGATACCCCTGATGGGCCCCTATCTCGACAAGCTTTACGGATTCTGAAAGCTTGCCCTCCTTGATGAGCGATATCATATAGTGTGCTATCGTAGCGCCGAAAAAACGGCTGGTGCTTACGGCGGTATAGAAGTCTCCCTCTTTACCTATCGATTTGAAAGATGAGTAGTAGCCCTTCTCTCCATAGAGCCACTCCCTCATATATTCGTTAAATGGAACCGTCATAGATCTTCTCGTACAAATCGAGCAGCACTAACTGCTTCTCTATCTCGTAAACTTTTATATCTATTTTACGTATGGACATGGAGTTTTCCATCGTGTGCAGGTCAAAAAGCGTCATCTCGCCGGCTTCCACCTTCTCTTTTGTACTCTTCACCAAACTGGCATAAAGCTTCTCATCCTCTTTGGCAAGTTTGATCTTTTTATCTATCACTTTCAAACGCTCAAGTGAGGCTTTGTAGAGATTTTCAGCTTCCACTCTTTTGTCCTGAAGCTCTATTTTGGCCCTCAAATAGTCGGCTCGTGTAGACTCTATGGTGTGGTAGGAGGTTACATCAATCGGCATAGATATTCTGAAACCGTATGTATAGTAGGATTTAGTCGCATTTGGAAAGCCGCTCAAATATATGGAGCCATTTTTATAGGGTTTTACCAAACTACCCTGCAAAGATAGTGTCGGCATATACCTGGTCCATGTCATAGTGTTGAAGTAATCTTTCTGCACTATCTGCTCCTTGGCAAGAGCCAGCTCTATGTTGTTTTTCAAAAAGGTGCTCTTCTCTATCAGAGTGAAGTGAGGAGGCTCTATCTTGTCTGGATCGGCATCGCTAAGGTTTTTGAAACTCTCCCGCAACTGTACCATACTCTCTTCAAGCGAAAAGAGAGCGATACTATCCTGATTCTTTTTCAAAATAGCCTGATCCAGAAAAGAGCCGTCGAGATCACCGCTTAGATACTGCTCCTTTTTTCTCTCTATATCTATTTTGTCGTTTGCAATCAAAAGTTTCTGCTTTGCAACCTGAAGCTCACTCTTCTTTATATTGTATAGCGTCGAAACAGCCTGTTTTATCGCCGCTTTGCGTTGAACTTCGATGCCAAGTTCACCGACACTTCTTGAAGCCTTCGCATACTTTATCGCATACCATATTCCCCCGCTTTTGAAGATGGGCTGGTCCACTCTAATGGAGAGCGAGCGGTTTATCTGCGTTCTGTCGAACTGATTCGAGTGGGAGTAGTCGTAGCTTAACGTTATAGGGTTTATCCAACTATACTCAAGCTGCCCGCTGTCGGCACTGTTTTTCTCAAGCTGGGCATCGAAAGAGCCCTTTTTAAGCGTGGAGAGCAGATCGTCGGGCTCTGCCGAAAAGAGTATCGTTACGGCCAGCAGGCTACATACGATCAAGCGCACGTTCGAACCGTTCGAAACCAAGCTCCATCTCCTCTTTTGTTATAGTCAGAGTCGGAAGAAATCGGACCGTGTTTTTACCGGCTTTTAGAACGACGACCCTCTCTTTGAATGCGGCTTCTATGATCTGGCCGGCATCTTTTGGCTCTTTCACCCTCAAACCTCTCATAAAGCCGACACCGACCTCTTTCAAGAATATTTCGGAGTATCTTTTCGCGATATCCTTGAGCCTCTCTTCAAAGAGCAGAAGCATATGGTCTAGCTCCCCGCTCTCTTTGCGCTCCTCTAAAATCTCAAGAACCTCCAAAGCGGCCCTCGTAGAGAGAAAGTTTCCTCCGAAGGTACTTCCATGCTCACCGGTTTTTAGTATCTCTTTGTGGGTCGTGAGTATTGCACCTATTGGCACTCCCCCTCCAAGCCCTTTTGCAAGAGTTATGATATCGGGCGTTATCTCGTAGAGGTTGCTTGCCAGAACCTCACCCGTACGGTAGATGCCCGTCTGCACCTCATCTACGATCAGTAGAATATCTTCTCTCTTGAGCTTTTCGGCAAGCTTTTGCACCTCCTCTTTCTCCATCGGCTGTACGCCACCCTCTCCCTGCACCAGCTCTATCATCACCGCAACAGTGTGATCGTCTATAAGGTCGTAAATATGCTCTATATCTTTTGCATAAACAAAGCCGTCCGGAAAAGGACCGAAGTAGTTGTGCATAGCCTCTTGACCAGTCGCTTTCAAAGCGGTTATTGTTCTGCCGTGAAAAGAGTGCTCCAGAGTTATGATTTTGTATCTTTTG
>JALSPH010000130.1 GCA_026986055.1 Campylobacterales bacterium | reverse complement strand
ATATATTTGGGGTATGAAGGCGTAACGTAGAACATCTCTATAACCTGAAAAGCTACCGCCATAACCAAAACTCCAACCCAGCCAAGTAGCATGAAACGTACATGCACGGAGCGTAGAAGAAGCGGGTCTAAACCAAGATCGGCCCCCATGAATATAGCGGTAAGCAAAAGGGCAAAAACCGAACCTACCCCAAGAGAGAGCAGAGAGACGATCATCCCCTTGACCGATGAAGTTTTGTTCTCGACAGCAAAGAGTTTGGTAAGCATGAGGTATATGACAAAGCCGAAAGTTCCCAAAAGCAGGGGTACGGCCGGATGCATAAGAGTGTATATGTTGAAATAAAATGCGGCACTTATCATCAATGTACCCAAAATAAGCAGCAAGTGTATCCAGCGAGCATGATAGAGCGGCTCCGATATCGGGGCGCCTGCGATTACAGGGAGCATCTGAAAAAGCGCCCCAACCATAGCCATGGCGGCAATACCGAGCATAACAAGGTGAACTACGGCCACGCTATGGGGTTGGTCCCAGGCCCCAAGCATATGAGAATCGGAAAAGATGATGGCAAGTGCCGTTAAAATCCCGAAAAATGGAATTGTCAGAAAAAAGCGCATTATCACGCTGATAGGAGGCGCCTGATCCAAAGAGAGCCCTTGGTTAAACACTGCAATACCTTTTTATGAAATCTTTCAAATCGATATTTGGATTTTTTGCAAAAAGTATATGCCACCCATCTTCGTCGCTGCCGCAAACCTCGAATCTCACACCATGTTCCTTCGCTATCATAAGGAGCGGCTTTGGGTAGCGGTGTATGATCAGATGAAAAAGGTTCAATTCGCCTAACATTCTCAGCATCTGCACGGACCTCTCCAACGGCTCCGGGTGCATGAGCCCGCGCGCGTCGAGCTCGAGTACGTTGACCTCTTTCAACGCTCTTTCATCTTCTCCACAAGCCCATCTGCCTGCGGCCCCAAAATGCGGTCGCACATAGCGTAGAGCATCTGCTCCTCTTTCATGTTGTGCTGCTGAAGGAGTATCATCAATGTATCGGCGACCGAAAAGAAGCGATCTTTATCTTCGCTCTCTATAGCCTCTCTCATCTGCTCCAGAAGCTGGCGAACCTGGTTGTGTTCATGACGCATAACCATAGTAGGCCCTTCCGTGCTGCCGGCAGCCTCTTCGAAAGCGGGAAAAAGAATATCCTCCTCTTTTGCGAAGTGGTTCAAAGTCTCCACCATAAAATCTTCGAAATGTTTGAACGTCTCTTTGAAATCTCCGTTGTTTGCAGCCTGCTCCGCCTTTGCGAAAGATTCATCACAGCTTCTATGCTCATCTCTCATATAGTTTGAAATTACCACTTACATCTCCTATTTGAACATAAAATATATTTTAGCCATCGATAGGGCCGTTATCGCAAGAAACGAGACCAGCATCCAGTCCATTTCAGCCCCCTTTCTTTACGTAGGGAATTCGTTGCGAAATTGTACTCAAAAAATCTTTCAAACAGGTTGACCTATATCAACACAGAATCTATTTTATTACCGCACCAACTAATAACCTTAATTTTTGAGAGAACGAGAAGAGGTGAGATGTGAGTAGAGAAATCTGAAGGACTCCCCGTAGGGAATTCAAAGATTTATCTGCTTGCAGGTCGCCTCTTATCGTTCTCCCCGAAGGGTGCAGTGCTTTCGCCCATATGACTGCGTTGGATTTTCTTGAATTAGCTAAGGCTAGTCATGCAAAAATCCGCCTTGCCTATGAACGAAGTCACTGCATCAAAGATAAAGGTTATTAGTTGGTGCGGTAATATAGTTTCGAAAGGGTATGTCACTTTAGTGTCACTAGAGCCCTTACTTACGGTACTTAGTGACACTTTTGTGAGCTATTTTTTTATGGCTCGGCAAGTAAAAAGAGCTTACAATTCAAAGGTCCGGATACCAACTCCAAGTAACCGGTAACCTGCTCCTTTAGCTTGCACTGTCAAAGAGCGTTTTGGAAGCTCTCTTCGCTTCCAAAAACCTTCCATGATCCCGGTGAACAACTCTACCGGGTTTTGGAAGTGTTATCTGTTTTAAACCGATGTTACGGGTAAAAAGTTTTTAAAAAGTGAAAAGATTCAAATGATGCTAAAAGAGATTCTAAAACGGGACGGGACTAAAGAGGAGTTCGCTCCCTACAAAATCGAAGATGCTATAAAAGCGGCTTTCAAAAGCCAAAACACAACATACGACAGCACTGTTTTTTTCAATGTCATAGAGAGACTCAAACATAAACGCATTGCTGCGGTTGAAGATATCCAAGATATGATAGAGCAGGAGCTCTTCAAAGCTAGATACTTCGACGTCATGCGCGCTTTCATGATATACCGCCACACCCATAAAATGCAGCGTGAGCATATTTTGGGCCTTGTGGAGGATACGACATTCGTAAACTCCACCGAGACGATAGAGGAGTATATCGGTAAAAGTGACTGGCGTATAAACGCCAACTCAAATACGGGTTACTCCCATGCGGGGCTCATCAACAATACCGCAGGCAAGATCATAGCCAACTACTGGCTCGATAAAGTCTACTCCAAAGAGGAGGGTTACGCCCACAGAAACGGAGACTACCACATACACGACCTAGACTGCCTCAGCGGCTACTGCGCGGGGTGGAGCCTGAGAGCGCTGCTTGATGAGGGTTTCAACGGCGTAAGGGGCCGAGTCGAGAGCAGACCGCCCAACCACTTCAGAGAGGCTCTCGGACAGATGGCCAACTTCCTGGGAATTTTGCAATCGGAGTGGGCAGGCGCCCAGGCATTCAGCTCCTTCGATACATACCTTGCGCCTTATGTCTTCAAAGACAAACTCAACTACGGCGAGATAAAAAAGGCTATTCGCAGTTTCGTCTACAACCTCAACGTACCGGCGCGCTGGGGACAGTCGCCTTTTACAAACATCACGATAGATTGGACGGTCCCCGAAGATCTTAAAGAGCAGATACCGACACGCGCCCAAAAACATCTCCTCGGCGGCATAGAGGATGAAAGCTTGCTGCAGATCGCAAAAGAGCGAGACCCGAAAATCTCTTCACTCGACCAGATGTGCTACCGCCATTTCCAGCCCGAGATGAATCTGATAAATCGCGCCTACTACGAAGTGATGACCGAAGGAGACAGTACGGGACAACCCTTTACCTTCCCGATTCCTACCGTCAACATAACGGAAGATTTCGACTGGTACGGAGAAAATACCGACATACTTTTTGAAAACACCGCAAAAATAGGCTCCTCATATTTTCAAAACTTTATAGGAAGCCAGTACAAAAGAGATGAAAATGGAAACCTCGTACCCAACGAGGAGGCCTACAAACCCGGACATGTAAGAAGCATGTGCTGCCGTCTGCAGCTCGATCTTCGCGAACTTCTAAAACGTGGAGGAGGACTCTTCGGAAGTGCCGAGATGACGGGAAGCATAGGGGTCGTGACGATAAATATGGCAAGGCTCGGTTATCTGCACAAAAACGATACAGACGGACTCTACAAAAGGTTGAGCGAGTTGATGGAGTTGGCGAAATCGACGCTTGAAAAGAAACGAAAGTTCATAGAGGATCTTTACGACAGAGGACTTTTTCCATATACAAAAAGATACCTTCCAAACTTCAACAACCACTTCTCCACTATCGGCGTCAACGGAATGAACGAAATGATCAGAAACTTTACGGAAGATAGACTCACGATCGCCGATGAAGAGGGGCAGAAAATGGCTATAGAGATACTCGACTTCATGCGAGAGAGGATGAGGGAGTATCAGGAGGAGACCGGAAACCTCTACAACCTCGAAGCCACTCCTGCAGAGGGAACCACCTACCGTTTCGCCAAGGAGGATAAAAAGAGATACCCCGACATCATACAGGCAGGAAGCGGTAAAAACATATACTATACAAACTCTTCACAGATTCCCGTGGACTGGACCGAAGATCCATTCGAAGCGCTCGAGCTGCAGGATGAGTTGCAGTGCAAATATACGGGCGGTACGGTTCTGCATCTTTACATGAGAGAGAGATTAAGCTCCGCCGAAGCGTGCCGAAATCTCGTAAAAAAGGTCATAACCAACTTCAAGCTTCCCTACATAACGGTAACTCCGCTCTTTTCTGTATGCCCGAAACACGGCTACATCCCGGGAGAGCACGAGTACTGCCCCAAATGCGACGAAGAGCTGCTTCAAACTTACGAAGAAGGAGGGAGTGACAAATGTTCATCGTTTTAGCGAAAGAGAGTTCTACAGGTACATTCATGCGTATGCTGTTACAGGTGGCAATAAAAGCGATACGCCCCGATACACAGGGGTTTATCCAAAACGGTTAGGAGGGTTTTGATATGAAAAGAAGAGAAGAGATTTTAAGAAGGCTCGAAGATAGAAGAACAAAATGCACGGTATATACACGCGTAATGGGCTACCATAGACCCGTCGAGAGCTTCAATATAGGAAAAAAAGGCGAGCATCGCCAGAGAAAGCAGTTTGTTGAGCGATAAACCGATCTACGACATAACACCTTTTACCCATCTCGATTATCCGGGTAAACTGGCTTGTATCGTGTGGTTTCACGGCTGCAATATGCGCTGTATGTACTGCTACAACAGCGACATAGTTTTCGCCAAAGAGGGAAACTACACGCAAAACGACCTATTCGACTTTCTGAAAAAACGGGTAGGGTTGCTCGACGGTGTGGTTTTAAGCGGTGGTGAACCGACCCTTCACGACCTGATGCCCCTTTGCAGAAAGATAAGAGAGCTCGGATTTTCCATAAAACTGGACACGAACGGCCTAAATACACAACTTGTCGTGAATCTTGTGGAAGAGGGGCTTATAGACTTCATATCTCTCGACTTCAAAGCGGTAAACGGAAAGTTCGGCTACATAACAGGATCGAGCCGTTTTTCTAACTTCATGGAGAGTCTGAAGTTTCTGATTGCGAGTGGTTTCGACTTCGAAGTGAGAACCACCGTCCATCCAGATCTTTTGCAGCCTGAAGATATAAACGCGATGATGGATCTGTTGGCAGAAAGCGGCTACACCGGAGACTACTACCTCCAAAGATTCGTAGAGACAAAAAACAATATCGCAAATCTTGGAAAACCGAAAAAGAGTTTCGACGAAACCCTGCTTGAAGATAGACTCAATATCGTCTGGCGCTGAGTCACTCCCTCTCTTTTGCAACCGCCAGGTGGTACCCCTGCCCCGAAATATTCTCTATAAGACTCTTATCGCTCTTCTGTCTTACGCGCTTTATGAAAGTTCTGAGCCTGTCGTCACTCACCTCTTCACCTTCCCATAGAGCACTCTTTATCGCTTCGTTGGATAGGTAGTGGTTTGGACTGTGAAGCAGTTGGGCTATGAAACGGCTCTCTCTCTTGCTCAAATGGACGAGAACCCCGTTTTTAAAGAGCTGTTCACTCTGCAGGTCATATTCGAAGGGCTCCAAAAGCTTTATACGGCTATCTCGTTTGATTCTCTCCGCAAGCCGGCAAAGATAGTCCAAAAGCTCCTCCGGATCGAAAGGTTTTATGAAATACTTCACGACCCCTACATCTATCGCACCAAGAAGCTTCTGCTTGTCGCTGTAGGCACTGAGTATTATCACTGGCGTAGCAGGATTTTCGGACTTTATAGCGGCGGCAAGCTCCAGCCCGTCCATCTTCGGCATCGTAATATCGGTTATGACTATATCGGGTCTTCTTTGCCTGAAAGCTTCAAGCCCCTCTATACCGTTATGAGCTATCGTGAACTCGACAAAATAGTCTCCTATAGCCTCTTTAAGAAGTTCGGCCAAAGTCGTTTCATCCTCGACAAGAAGCACTTTCAGTCCGGCAAGCCTGGCGCTACACGACATCTACACCCTCCCTTACAAGCGGTATCTTTATGACGAACATGGCTCCTTCCCCCTCATTTTTGGCCACTATGCTGCCGCTAAGCCCTTTTTCGACTATCATTTTGGACATGAAGAGTCCAAGTCCCGTCCCTTTTGCCGTATGCTTTGTAGTAAAGTATGGCTCGAATATCCGCTCCAATACACTCTCTTCTATTCCTCCGGCATTGTCCGCCACGACTATCTTGGCAAATCCATCCTCTTCAAAAAGTTTCAACTCTATCTTTTTGTCTGCAATATCTTTATCTTTGAAAGCGTCTTTTGCGTTTTGGAGCAGATTTATAACAACCTGGGAGAGTTCGTTGCTGACACCTACGGCTTCAAGAGTATCATCTACCGAAACCTCTATCTTTATATGCTCTTTTTCCAAAGATTTTTGCAATATTTGAAGGGACTCCTCAAGACTTTTGGCTATCTTGAAAGGCTCTTTCGGTTTATCGGGCCTGAAAAAGTTTATGAAATCCTCAATGGTTTGAGACATATTCTGAATCATACTTTTTGCCTCTTCATATATCGCCTCTACCTGTTCGTCATCTCTTTTCAAAGAGGCTCTTTTGATATTGAAGAGTGCAAGAGTGAGCTCCGTCAGGGGTTGTCTCCACTGGTGGGCGATGTTCGCCATCATCTGCCCGAGACTTGCGAAGCGGGACTGCCAAAAGAGCATCTTCTGCTTCTCTTCGTTCTTTCGAACCTCCTCTCGCACCCTCTCTTCAAGATGCCTGTTGAGCTCATAAAGTTTTCTTGTCTGAAGAGCCACCCTCTTCTCGAGAGTCCTGTTCAAAGCCTCAAGCTCCTTCTCTTTCCTCTCGAGCTCCATCTTGAGATTCACCTCTTTGGTAACATCGTACCTGATGGCTATGAACTCCTCTATCTCGCCATTTTCGTCGAGTATCGGAATGATGGTCGTATTGACATAGAATGTAGAGCCGTCTTTGGCCATATTCATGACCGTCGACTTGAATATCTTTTTGTTCAGTATCGTATCCCAAAGCCTTTTGAAGTTGCTCGCAGGAACGTCTGGATGGCGAACGATGTTGTGGTTTTGCCCTATAAGCTCTTCACGGCTGTAGCCTGAGATTTTGCAAAACTCGTCGTTGACAAAAGTGATGATGCCGTTTATATCGGTTTTCGATACGATATTTGAGCTCTCTATGGCCTCTTTATACTGCTTGAACATACTCTAATTATATCGTGTTGTAACTCTTTTCCCACTCTGCGAACTCTTCGCAGAAGTACTTGATGCGCACCTTTTTGAACTCCCGCGTAGAGTATAGGTACCTGTACTCATCTACACCTATCTCATCGGCCATCTCGCGCACGACCCGCTCTACCTCATCTTTGCTCTTTCCATGGACCATCGAAAAAAGAGGGTATGGCCAGTTTGGATAGACCGGTCGCAGATAGCAGTGGCTGACGGCACTGTATGCGGCGACAGTTTCGCCTATCTCTTCAGCCCTCTCTTCCGGAACCCTCCATACGACCATCGCATTTGCCGTAAATCCCGCTTTCCGGTGGTAGAGTATAGATGCAAAACGCCTCATGAGACCGGCTCTCTTCATCCGCTCAATCTCATTTTGAAGCGTTTTGTAGTCGATCTGAAGATGATCTACAAGGTCGGCAAAGGGCTCTTTAATCGGAGCTATATCTTTTTGCAGCCCCTTTATCATTTCATAATGTATGGGCTCAAGCTCCATCGGCTCCCTTTTCCTCTTTTCACGCTTCTCCTTCTTGGCCCTCTCCCCCTTGAGATCGAGCTGTACCGAGATTTTGAACATCTTTTTGGTAGGGAGGATTATATACTCTTCAACTCCCGCCTCCTTGGCCAAAATCTCCACCGTCTTTTCAAGCCCCAGTTTAGAGTCGGGCGCTACGGCTATTGTAAACCAGAGGTTGTAGGGATTGTCGCGCTCGTAGTTGTGGCTCACCCCGGGATGAAGGTTTATTATGGAGGCTGCCTTCTCTATATCGTCCGTTTTGAAGGCAACCAGAGAAGATCTGTACCCGAGACTTTTGGTGTCGAATATGGCGGAAGTCTGCCTTATGATCTTTTCATCTTTAAGTCTTTTATATAGGTCGAGCACCTTATCTTCATCCGATCCAAGCCTTTTGGCAAGTTCGGCGAAGGGCCTTTTAGCAACCGGAAACTCTTTCTGTATCAGGGTCAAAAACTCTTTTTCCATATTGTCGTCTCTTTTTTGAACCCATTATAAAGTTTTACCCTTTGCACTTTCCTTGACTGCTATCAACGCCTTTTTATGGGCGGTATGATAAGATTGTCAACACTTTGCAAAAGGATCGTTTTTGGCATACTTCCCGGCATTCGTAAAACTTGACGACAAATCGGTTCTGGTAGTCGGAGGGGGTAAAATTGCAGGTGAAAAGATAGAAAAACTCCTCGACTTCACCGACAGAATTACCGTCATCTCCCCAAAATTTTCAAAAGAGACGAAAGAGCTTGTCGATAAAGCCGGCCTGAACGTTTTGAAGCGTCCATACGAAGATGGCGATATAGATGGTTTTGGAATCGTCGTAGTCGCAGTCGACGACCTTGAGTTGCAAAAGAGTATCTATGACGCATGCCAATCACACCATATACTCTGCAACAGCGTCGATTCGGTAGAGTACTGCGACTTCATTTTCCCATCCTACACGAAAAAAGGTCCTCTGACGGTAGCCTTTTCAACGTCGGGCATATCCCCTTCGGTAGCCAAATATCTCAGACGCGCAATCGAGAGAGTCATACCCGACTCGATAGTCGACTTTCTTGAAGAGATGAAGGAGTTGCGCTCCACCCTTCCAAAAGGAAAAGAGCGGATGAAAAGGCTGGATGAAAAGGCCAAAAGCTATATAGAAAAAATCTTTCCAAAGGATCAGAATGTTTAGCAAGAAGATGGTATGGGTTTTAATGGCGGTTTTCGCTTTTTTGAGCATCAGCACTTTTATAATCAATATGCCCGAGAAGAAAGATAGGCACGTAATAGAGAAGATAAGCGCCTATTTTCCGTACGAGATAACCAAAACGATCGGAGGCCTCGATATTCTCGATAAAAAGAGCGGCGAAAAACTGAAAATCGACAATGCGAAAGTTTTTCTTGCCTTCGACGACCTTCTGAAAAAGTGGGGAGCGACACATCTTAAACTAAAAGACCATACACTCATTATTTTAAACGATCAAAATCAAACGGTAGACAAGATGCACCTTGACGAAAAAGAGTTAAAGTTCGTCAAAGAGTTCTTTTTCAAGTAGAGCCGCATCCACCTTTCCCGTCAAAGGAGGCTTTAAAAGCACCTCTTGGGGCGAAAGAAGAAAAATAGCAGGAAAGTCAAGGGTGTAGAGAAGCTCTATAGGGTAGTCTTCATTCTCTTTGGTAACTATGACGGGTACCGTTTTTGTGTTTACAATCTCGACTATGTGTTTTTGCATCAAGACCTCCGTAAAGAGCTCCCTGCACTCATCGCACCCCCTCTCTACAAGCACGACGAAAATCGGCTTTTGACTCTTCAAAGAGCTGCTCAAAGCTCCATCGAAAGAGCCGTACCAGCGTATGGTGTCGCCATATAGAAAGATTGTAACTGCAAGCATAACAAAGATAAATCTTTTCATCACATACCCACTTCATATCTTACAGGCTCCCCTTCGAGCGTCTTCAAAAACTCGACTATCTCACCTATCTGCTCGTCGCTCAAAACAAGTCCCAACTGATGTCGCGCCATGATTCTGACCGCATCCTCGATCTTCTCAACCGAACCGTTATGAAAATATGGCGCTGTGCGAGTCACGTTCCTTAAAATGGGAACCCTGAAGAGAAACTGCCCGTTACGGCCGTGGAACCCTCCTATATCGGCAAAAGGAAATGGCTCATCCCCTCTGATCTTCTGCCAATTGAACCCTACAAAATAGCGCTCATCGTTTACGAAACGGGACTCCGGAGAGAGTATGGAGTTGTAGCGCCTTAAAGGAAATCTCTGCAGACTCTGCCCACCTACGCTCATACCCGTATGGCACCCTTTGCACCCGATTCTCATAAATAGATAGAGCCCCTTTTTCGCCTTTTGAGATATCGCATCGTCATCCCCTTCCAAAAATAGGTCGAAGGGACCGCGCGTAAGAAGCGTTCTTTCATATGCGGCGATCGCTTTGGTGACCGTATCGAATGTTACTCCCTCTTTTGGGAAAACCCTCATAAATCTTTTGGAGTAGTCCGGATCGTTCTTTAGGCGCTCCACAACCTCTTCAGGTCTCATTCCCATCTCAAAAGGTGCCTGTATAGGTCCTTTGGCCTGATCCTCCACATCGGGACTCCTACCGTCCCAAAACTGCCGTTTCGCAAGAGCGGCATTCAAAACTGTCGGAGAGTTCAGATGTTTCGGATTTGGCTGCCCGCCGATGCCTATGGCCGTGGGGAGGTTGTCGTCTCCTCCATCTTCTACTATATGGCAGCTTGCACAGCTTACACTTCTATCTTTGGAGAGAATCGGGTCGAAGTAGAGATCTTTTCCGAGGGCTATCTTTTGGGGCGTAAGTCGATTTCGGGAGGTTTCGACCACATTTTTTGCCTCCTCCCACGTAAGGGGTACCGGCTTGAGGCCACGGCTCAACGCTCTTTGCCTAAGCTCGTGGCTATCTATGGAGGGGGTTTTTTCGCCCCCTGCAGGTATCAGCAGACCTATTTTGAAATATAGCGCGAAAACGACAAATGATACGACAAGTATCGCAATAACAGCTTTCACAAGCCTCCCTTTCGGCTTACATAATCTATCTCTCCTCTACCCACTCCAGATCTTTTTTAAGCTCGACAACTTTGCCCACTACAATAAGCGCCGGAGTCTGAATATCTGCTTCCTTTACCTTTTCGTGAATATCCTCCAGCGTGCCTGTCACGCTCTTTTGCTCGGGTGTCGTTCCCTTACTGATAACCGCACAGGGAGTCTTTTTTGGCCGACCAACCCTTATAAGATTTTCAGCTATGTTCCTTAGATTGTGAAGGCCCATTAGAAAGATTATCGTCTCATCGGCCCTCATAGACTCCCAATCGACCTGAGATCGCTCTTTGTTTGGGGCTTCATGACCGGTGACTACCTTGAAAGATACGGCAACGCCTCGGTGCGTAACGGGAATTCCCGCATATGCCGGAACCGATATGGCAGAAGTAACACCGGGGATGAATTCGAACTCGACGCCTCTTTCCCGTAGATATTTCGCCTCTTCTCCCCCTCGTCCGAATACAAGCGGGTCACCCCCTTTGAGCCTTACGACGCTATCGTACTCTTGCGATTTTCGGTAGATCACCTCGTTTATCTGGTCTTGAGGAAGAGTATGGCGACCATCCTGTTTGCCTACGTAGACAAATTCGCATCCGGGCTTGGCCTCTTTTAGAATGTCGGGATTAGCGAGACGATCATATATGATAACATCCGCTTCGCGAACCACACGCAACGCTTTTACCGTCAGAAGATCGATATCACCGGGGCCCGCACCCGTTAGATAGACTTTACCCATTTCACTCCCCTCTTCTCTCATTTTCGTTTAGATAACATGATGGATCCTCGGCCCACAGATCCCCGTAAATGGCGTATGCCCTGCTTCTTGAACCTCCGTTGCAGATATCTATAACGCCGCACTCTGCACATTTTCCTTCCAGCTTCCTCGGATGTTCACGAAGCCTCTTTAACATATCGTTCTCTTCGTCGCACCAAATTTCACTGAAAGGGCGTTTGGTGATATTTCCTATCGTGAAAGGGAAGAATGGGTCTGGTTTGACGTTACCCATCCAGTCTATATTGCCGAGCTTCCTTCCTGCACTGTTGCCTCCCCAATTCTCGAGCCTTCTTCTCATCTCCTCTTCAAGCTGAGGATACCTTTTTGAAAACTCCTCCAAAAAGAGGATCGCATCCATCTCCATGTTGCCCGTTACGATATCTATATCTCTTCCCTCTTCCATATAGTAGAATGCTTTCTCTATCATGAAGCGGACATATTCGCGTCTCTCCTCTTTGGAGATATCTATCTTTA
>JALSPH010000129.1 GCA_026986055.1 Campylobacterales bacterium | reverse complement strand
GTAGGGTTTTCAAAAATCTTACCATCAAGAAGCTCTTTGAACATTTCAGGGTTATGCCACTCCTCCCTTACACGGTCGGAAAAGAACACTTTTTCAAGCTCTATGACTCCGAACTCATCATTGTAGGCGTCACCCCTGTCGGCTTCTGCATATCCGGTCTCGGTCTCATGCACAACAACTCTATCAAGCTCTACGCCCTCCTCCTCGTTAGCCATTTTAGTCTGAGAAAGAACCCTGTCTATAAGCTGAAAAATAAGCCTGGCATACTGCTCCGCAGATGGATTTACAGGTATCTGAACCCACCTCTCGCTCCAGCGCTTCATATCTTTTAGATACTCGGGGTCATCTTCGCTCCATAGAGTAATGGAGTGGTCGAAAGAGTCGATAAACTCCTTTATCATACCCTTGGTCAAACCAAAGTCGTAAACCATCTGCCCGCGATCTAATCTTTTTGAAGAAAAGATAAGTTCGACCCTGTATGAGTGGCCGTGAATGCTTCTGCTGCACCGTCTTGTCGTGCACCCTCTGACGATATGCGCATTTTCGAATCTAAAGAGTTTTCTTATCTTCACCTCTTCTCCTCCCTGTTCCAGAGCCTTACATGAAGACGATCGCTGTAACGGTAACCGTTTTCAAGACAGAAGTCGGCTACCGACGGCGCATTCTCTCCGATCTCCTTTTCGCTGCTTCCAAGGGGCATACAGTAGACTTCGTTCTCATATCTCTGAACGATCCGTGCGATCTCCTCGGCTCCGCTCCCCTCTGCCAGCTTACGGTCCAGAGTGAACTTGAAAAATGACTCCTTCGTCTCATTTGCCAACACCTCTATCGCTTCATGCACTACCCTTTTGGCTTTCGGCTCTTTGGAGTTGCTTAGTTTGACCGCCATAGCGAAGGTAATCTCCGAAAAGAATGGGTGCTCTTTAAGAGACGGGGCGATAGTGGCGTTACTCTCTACCGTCACCCTGTAACCTCCCTCGACAAGCCTTTTCAAAAGAGCGTTGAATATGGGGTGATCCGCATAAACCATAGGCTCTCCTCCGGTAATTACGACATCCGGCATGTAAGAGAGCCTATCTTCATATTCGAAAATTATCTCTTCAAGCTCTTGTAGTTCCCGTACGGGATGCCACATTTTGCGGTAGAGGCTAGAGTATACCGCACGTATAGTGTCGCAACCCGCGACACTTTTACCGCCGACTTCGAAATTTCCAAATCCGGGACACCTCAAGTTGCAGCCGCCAAACCTGAGAAATATGGAAGGTACACCGGCAAATCTCCCCTCCCCCTGTATGGAGAAAAAGTGCTCCACGAGGTAGAGCTCGTCACATCTGGCCAATCTCACCCCCCCGTCTCGTAGAAGGCTCTCGAAGACTCTTCGCCATCCTCTTCGCTCCAGCGGTTCTTTTCCGGTTTGTTTCTGAGCACCTCTTTCAAAATCTCGGTGGCTTTTGCGATATCTCCCGCTTTGACGGCATCTCTTATACTCATCGCCTCATCAAAATAGAGGCATGGTATCAAGTGCCCCTCTGCAGTCAGCCGAATGCGGTTGCAGCTTTCGCAAAAGTCGTGCTTGTGAGGGTCTATGACGCCGAACTTGTAACCGTCGTCGGTGACGTAGTTGAAAGCGGGGCTGCTTCCTTCTCTGCCTATTTTTCTTATACTGTATCTCTCTTTGACTTTTGAGAGTATCTCTTTTCCGCTAAGTCCTCTTAGGCCGCTTTTTGCGTGGACATTTTCCATATACTCTATGTAGCGGATAGTCATCCCTCTCTTTTTCGCATACTCCATAACATCGACTATCTCATCTTCGTTGATCCCCTTCAAAGGAACCATATTGACCTTAACCTTCAAGCCGACCCTCAGAGCCTCATCGACCCCTTTAAGAACCTTGTGGAGTACATCCTTTTGGGCTATCTTGGCAGCTACATCAGGTTTCAGTGTGTCTATGGAGATGTTTATCCTCTTTAGCCCTGCATCTTTCAATTTTGAAGCGACATCGGCAAGCAGATAGCCGTTTGTAGTGAGTGCCAGATCGAGCCCTTTTTTATGATCATCAATCATACCGATGAACTTGTCCAGATCTTCTCTTAAAAGAGGCTCTCCTCCGGTGATCCTTATCTTCTCTATACCTTCGTCTATTGCAACCTTTACAAACTCGAAAAGCTCTTCAAAACTCAGCAGATTCTCTCTAGGAACCCAAGAAAAGGGCTTTTCGGGCATGCAGTACTGGCATCTGAAATTGCACCGCTCCGTTACGGAAATTCTAAGGTAGTTGACCTTTCGGCCGTGACCGTCTATCAGCATGTTCTCACTTTAAAGAGATATTTGATCCTATTTTACTCTAAAGAAGTTGAATTGAAAGAAAAGAGAAAGAGTGTGCCGCGAAGTTTAACTCCGCGGCAGAAATAAAAAGAGAGTTTTTAGTGCAACTCTCTCCAGATGCTCTGCTTCCAGAGGTAAGCGAGGAAAGCAAAGACAAAGAGGTAGAACATCACTATAACCCCTACACTGTCTCGCTCTTCATGCTTGGTATCACCTGAATCTACAAGATACTCTATGATCTTCTCGGCACTCTCTGCAGTGACACCGACACGAGGCATCGAAGTTCCAGGCAGAAGCTCCTGCGGATCCTCAACAAAAGTTTTGATGTAGTGTTCACCGCGAGATCTGATATACATAGATAGATCGGGCGGAAGTTTGCCCATATATTTGGTCAGGTAATCTTGATAATCAAGAACTTTCGCATCGAAAAGAAGCTCATCTTTTTTGAACTTGAATTTTGGCTTTTCGCCTATTTGAGTCCACTTCTCGTAGTGTACGGCATGGCAGCGTCCGCAAGCATCTTCGAATGCCATTGTAGGCGTGATCTCTTCAGGATTTTTCGCTATCGATTTAAGATAAGCAATAATATCTGCGATCTCCTGCTCCATATCTCCGCCTACACCGTAGAAGCTAGGCATAGGGTGCTGCCTTCCTTCAGTGAACTTGTGCTCGACCTTTGTTGCATGAGCGGGATTTTTTATTAGAGA
>JALSPH010000128.1 GCA_026986055.1 Campylobacterales bacterium | reverse complement strand
GTCAAGCATGGCACGACAAAACTGCTTCGACTCTGGTTGTAAATGCGTAAACTCCTATTTCTTCTGTTGAGTGTTCTATCTCTCTTCGGGGCCGCTACTCAGAAGAATGTACAGATTATGGCGGCTACGGTCGAGAGGATGGGTTCGGTAGTAACCGCCGAAGGGGATGTCGTCGTCTACTACGGCGACAAGATACTTCAAGCCGACAGAGCACGGTACGACAGCAACAGCTCCGCTTTGGAGCTTTTTGGCGATGTAGAGATGATGGAGGGGCTAAAGATGGCCTCTTTCAGCAAATACGTAAAGCTCGATCTCAAAAGCGATAGAGACACTTTTACGGATATATTCATATCGGACCTTCAAACCGCTCTCTGGATGCGGGGAGATGAGGCTAAAAAGAGAGTGGACAGAGTGAGACTCTCGAAAGCTTTGGTATCGAGTTGCGACGTTGCATGTCCCGACTGGCATATGGAGTTTTCCACTCTCGACTACAACACCACTACGAAATGGATAAACATCTGGAACCCCGTTCTCTACATGAAAGAGACTCCCGTTCTATACTTTCCATACATCGGCTTCTCTACCGATCGTGAAAGAAGAAGCGGGCTTCTAAGGCCATATTTCGGTGTCTCTTCCAGAGACGGTTTCTTCTATACGCAGCCCGTTTATTTCGCGCCGGATCCTCAGTGGGACCTGGAGATCGACCCGCAGGTAAGAGCTGCCAGAGGAAGCGGCGTCTTCGCAACTTTAAGGTTCGTAGATACTCCCAACTCGCGCGGTAGAATCACTACCGGCTACTTTATAGATACCCAAAGTTTCGTAGAGGAGTACAACTTAAGAAACAGATCCCACTACGGGGTGCAGGCGAATTACGAGTCACCGAGAATATTCGCATCACCAAAGAGTGGGAACCATGACGGACTTTATGTAGATATAACCTATCTGAAAGATCCCGACTACAAAAATCTGCAAGCCTATACCACTGCCGAACTGGTCAACAGCTCTCAGGTACAGTCTAGAATCAACTATTACTACAACACACCGTACTACTATGGAGGAGTATATGGAAAATATTTCATAGACACCTCTCTTGCTTCAAATAAAAATACCGTTCAAAGTATTCCTGTCATTCAGCTTCACCGCTACCAGAACAAGCTTTTGGGCTGGGACTCTCTTCACTATTCGGCCGACTATAGGGTAAGCAGCTTTTTTACCGGTGCCGGTAAACATATGCAGCTTCAGGAGCTCAATGCGCCCCTGATTTTCTATACCGATTTTTTAGATGGATACCTCAATCTTTCCATCTCCGAAAATCTCTACTACTCATACATCGGGTACCAAAATCTTCCGTCGAATGCGCCCGGCAACTACTACACATTTTTCAGAAACTACCACAAGATCGACCTATTCAGTGACATGGCTAAAAGGTATGGAGAGAATTTCCATACTCTTCAGATGCGTATAACCTACAACCGCCCTAGCTTCAGCAACGAAAAGGGGTATATCGATCCGAGCATCTCCGTTTTACGTTCACCTAACGAAAATGTTGTCATGAGTGCCATCAACTATCTGTACGACTCAAACGGAAAGGAGTTTCTCTACTACCGCATTTCGCAGCCGGTACTTTACGAAAAGAGCGACCACAAATATGGAGACATAGAGAACGAATTCAGGATAAAGTTTTTCAAAAATTATGAGTTTTATAGCAATCTCTTCTACTCTTACTACCTCAAATCTCTATCCGGCGCCACATCTCACTTAAAATATTCCGAATCGGGCTATGATATAATGTTAACCCATTTCTACAAGATTGTGAAGAGTGAGAGACGTTCGGACTTCTTTACCGTGTCGGGAACCTACAGGAGTGAAGCGGGGAACGACTGGTTCGTAAAGGTCTCTTACGACAATCTCGATCGGAAGATCAGAAGATGGGGGACGGGAGTACACTTTTTCAGGCACTGCTGGGATCTAAATCTCGGAGTAAAAGATGAAAAAAGGCCCATATTGACCTCTGCCGGTGCACAGTCCATAGACAACCTGGTTTTCTATTTTCAGATAAACCTTGTGCCGCTGGGCGGTTTCGAGCAGAGATTTGAACAGGAGTTTTAAATGAAAACGGAAGCAAAAGTAGGCCTCTTCGTCACTATAGGTCTGGTTTTGCTCTTTCTGCTTAGTACGCAGGTGAACAAGTTTCAGGGATTTGGCAAAAAAGGTTACGATGTGGAGGCGGTGATAAACGACGCCAGCGGTCTTGAACCCCATGCCAAAGTGAAGATGAAGGGTGTGGAGATAGGTTACGTCAAAGATATATCTCTCGCCGGGACGAAGGTCGTCGTAACTCTTTTTATATATAAAAACGCCAAAATTCCGAGTGACTCCCAGGTGTTATTGACTCAAGAGTCGCTTCTTGGCGGAAAATATATAAACATAATTCCTGGAAATACGAACCAGTATCTCGCCAACAACGGAAAACTGACGAAACAGAAACCGATGGCATCTATGGATGAGATGGCATCATATATTGCGGATGCAGCAGAGGAGCTCAAAGGGTTCATTGCCGAGCTCAGAGAGACTTTCGACCCTCAAAGCAGGGAGCATTTGAAAAGGACTTTCGGCAACCTCGACGCTCTTACGGCAGACCTTAGAGAACTGGTCTCCAAAAATAGAAGCGGCGTTGACGATATGGTGAAAAACATAAACGATGCCGCTGAAAAGTTTGCACAGATGTCTTCTAAATTTGCAACAAGTGCAGATACTATAAACAGCGATCTGCCCGATATAATGGCGAAGCTTCAAAAGACGTTGGATGAGTTCAAAGGTGTCGGCGGAACTCTTAACGAGAGGCTTCCTGCACTTGCCGACAAATTCGAGTCTCTGGAAGATCAGCTAAATGGAGTCATAAAGGAGAACAGAAAACCTTTGCACAGCGCTTTGACATCCTTCGACGGCTTTTTCAAAAAAGGGACAGGCACGATCGACAAGCTCGAAGATTATCTCGACTCGGTTACCCAAAGCAGGCTGAATCTGGGGCTAAACAGCTTCTATATGGCAAACGACG
>JALSPH010000127.1 GCA_026986055.1 Campylobacterales bacterium | reverse complement strand
AGTTTTATGGAGAGAACGCCCGAAGGCGTGAGTGAGAGGGTGGTTTAGGCGCCAAGAAGCTCTTTTGCAATCTGGTTTATAAGCTTGCCCTCTGCACGGCTGCCGATTCTCTTTTTCGCTTCACCCATAACTCTTCCCATATCTTTCATGCTTTTAGCACCTGTTTCTGCGATAATATCTGAAAGTACTCCTCTAACCTCATCTTCGCTCATAGGTTCGGGAAGATAACTTCGAAGGATTTCAAGCTCTCTTTCATTTTTTTCAACAAGGTCTTCACGACCTCCCTCTCTGAACTGCTCGATGGAGTCGTTTCTCTGCTTTATCTGCTTTACCAGTATAGCTTCTATATCGGCATCGCTCAACTCTTTTCTTTCGTCTACCTCTATCTGTTTTATAGCACTCATAACAAATCTAACGACGTCACGTTTGAATTTGTCTTTCTCTTTCATCGCTGTTTTCAGATCGTTTTGAAGTCTCTCTTTCAAGCTGCTCATAAATATCCTTTTCATAATGGAACGATTTTTGCTGGTCTTTTTTAAAGAAGTTACAATTATACCAAAAAAGAGGTAGATATGCGCAGGTCGGACATCCTTCTATTTCTGGCGGCTACGGTTGTGTTGGGGGGCTGCAGTGCCCGCAATACGGAAGCGAAAATCGACTTCAAGCCACCAAAATATGTAGAACAGCTTCCCCCAAAAGAGGCACAAAGGCCCATATACAATCCCGGAAGCCTGTTTGGACGCGGCGACAGCCCCGTCTTTTCCGACAAAAAAGCTATGAACGTCAACGATATTGTAACCGTAGTAATTAATGAAAACATTCTCTCATCTTCGAGCGGTACGAAGAGTCTTGCCAAAACTACTGCGGACAAACTTGGAGGCGGCGTGATGAGCTCTTCCGGCGGAGGTGGGTTGATGGGAAATATAGCCAATCAGGCGAACAAACTGACCAACATCGGTTTCAACATCGATTCGACAGTGAGCTTCAAAGGCTCCGGAACGCACCAAAGAAGCGAAAAGTTCACTACCACTATATCGGCGCGAATCGTAAAGATTCTCGAAAACGGCAACTATTTTATCGACGGAAGACGCGCTATGTTGATAGACGGCCAGAAGCAGATTCTTCATGTCTGCGGCGTCATAAGGCCTGAAGATATAACCCAGACAAATCAGATAGACTCCAAATATATCGCCGATGCGAAAATATTGTACGAGTCGCAGGGTGATGTGAAAGAGGCGACAGAGCAGGGGTGGGGTACGAAGATAGTAGAGTCTATCTGGCCGTTTTAGCTAAATCTTTCCTTCGGTCTGTATTATGGCCATCGCACCCACCAAATCACCCTCCCTTTCAAGAGGGACTGTTTTTATGCGTATATACTTCTGCTTTCCGTCGCTGCTCTCTATGAGTGAGCCTCCTGAAACGCTCTCCCTATGTACCAGTGTCTCTTTGAAAAGGTTCGTGACCCAACTTTTGTCAAGAGTGTTCAGGTCTTTGAATCCCTTCTTTTTATTGTCGATTCCAAGATGGGTCAGAGCAAGGTCGTTATAAAGAGTGATCTGCAGATTGTTGTCAAAATAGATCACTCCTGCCGGAAGGTACGACAGCAGAGTCTCCAACTGCTTCTCTTTCTCTTCAAGCTCTCTGTTGGTTACGGTTACAAGATGAGCAAGAGATCTTTGAACCTCGCATCCTCCATCTTCATGGTGAACCATACATACAGACTCGATATTTGAAGGTCTACTCTCTTCACTCACTCCTACAACGCTGCATGACTGGTTTTGAAGATAGTTTTTTCCATTTATATGAACAAATTCCCCATATCCGAAAAATCCACTTACGGAGGCGACATTCGCAAAAAGGTCGACCTGCTTTGTACTGATCTCTTTAAGATACCGTCTTCTGCCGTAACCTGAAAATATGAAGAAACTCTCTATTTGTGCCTCTTCAAAGAGTTTGGGGTCCGGTTTCGTTCTGTTTTTGTCGATATAACCGAACTTGCAAATGCTCTTTTCGGGTACATTTCCGGTAAAGATCAGTGCGCCATCATCAGAAACCGACACGACGTTTCTGTTTATAAGAGAGCCATCCGATTTATAGGTCAAAGATATCTCAAATCCGGTTTCGGGAAGATGCTTTATAAAATGGTCTCCCAAATAGTGTTTGTAAAGATCTATAGCATTTTGTCCATTTATCTCGTATACTCTGTTTTTTATCGATTTGGTTATTTCAAGATCGGGTCCTACCCTCTCCCAGCCACCAATGAAGCCTGTTCTTATGTCGAGGTGTTTTCCGGTAAGAGCTATACCGACTGCACCTTTTGAGAGAATTTTATCGTTATGAAAGACAAAAGTTTCGAAAAATTTTCCGTTATCCGCTGCCACACCTCCACAAACCGGGACTTTGGGAGCGATTTTATTTACGCCGGATAGAAAGTCGTCTGAGTTGACGTAGAGCCCTTCGGTATAAAGAATCAGAAGTCGGGTATCCTTTTTTACAAGTTTTTCTGCAAGCAGTTCTCCCGCTTCGAAACTGTTTTGCTGGGTTATCGCATCTATAGAGAGAGATGTGATCTTTGTCTTCTTGAAAGTCGTTATGCAGATGAGTGTTTTGTTGGATGTCAACTTCTTTTCCGAGATCTCTCCGCCTGTGGTGGTACCGGCTATGACCGCATCCGGAAAGAATACCCTTATCTCTCTTATCAGCTTTTCAAGCTTGGTGCGAGAAGTGGAGCCGCTGAATATCTGGATAAGTATCGATTTCGAATCGTTTATCTCCTCCATAGGCAAAGTATGGAAAGTCAATGCCGATTCGTAGTAGATATTGTAAGTACGCATAGCACCCTTTAGCACTTCAGAGATTTTAAAATCTTGTAAATAAGTTAATCAAAGTTTTGCCTATAATCGACATTTTTGGCATATTTGTTAAGGAAAGTAAACGGTTTTGTCAGGTCGGTTATAGTAATATACTCTCAAATATGTTGGAGAAGATGGAATGTTGGAGAAGATGGATGGTAGTTGAGATCAAGAACCAAAAAGTGGATTTGAAGGAGATAAGCAGACTCTATCCT
>JALSPH010000126.1 GCA_026986055.1 Campylobacterales bacterium | reverse complement strand
CCGCCGCTACTGTCGACAGCCTCTCCCGGAGTCCCGTTCCAGCTACACTCATCCATTCTGTATTCAACCAGTGTAGCCGCATAAAGATTCATGAGCAGAAGAAAGGGCAGAAGGGTGGAAAACTTTCTCATATCTCTCTTTTTTACAAACAGGTTTCTCTGGAGCTCTCCTCGAGTCAGATCAATCTTGAAGCGACCGCTACTACAGCGGTTTCGCTTCTTAAAACGGTAGGTATATCCAAACCATAAATCGGCAAATCGGCAAAAAGTTTTCGCTCTTCGTCGCTAAAGCCCCCTTCACACCCCACTATGATTGTATCGACCTCGGTATCGCACATCAAACCGGTGCCGCCAAAATCCAAAAAGGCGCTCTTTGGGTAGGCTTTCAAAAACTCTTTCAAAGAGTCGAATAGCTCGAGCTTCATAAGCTCGCTGCGGCCGCACTGTTGGGAAGAGTTTATAAGAATTCTTTCAAGTCTTTTAAAGTCGATGCGGAAATTTTTCTGGCTTCTGTCGCAATATATGAAGGAGATTTGCGCCACTCCAAGTTCGTTGAGCATAGGGATGCTCTTTTCGACGCTCTTCGGGTCTATAACGCACCACCCTATATGAAGAAGCTTTTTGGGCATCACCCTAAGCTCCTCTTTTTCCAAAAAGAGCAGAGTCGCCTCTTTTTTATCGATTCGTTCGATGCGATAGTGGTTTATGTAGTCGTTCAGAAAGTTTCTTAGAGCGACTCTATCGCCCATCTTGAAGCGCCTGACTTTGAAAAGGTAGCGGTAAGCCTCCCCCTCGACGGTTATCGAAGGCAGGCCCGCATCGGGATGGTAGAGAAACTGCACTATAAATCCTTAGGATAGTTTCGGTGCAAGCCCTCCGACCATCAAGATCCAAAGAAGTTCGAAGATGTAGTATCGTAGGGCTCTTTTGCGAAACTTTTCGAAACATTCGCTCTCCGGCTGCGCGCGTTTCAGGTCGAAGTGGCGCCTCGTCTCGAGTGTTATAAGAGCGACTGCGGCGGCGATCATTGCGATGATCTTTACGGTAAATCCGGTTTCGGCCACCGTCATGAAGATCATACCGGTAAAGATAACCATGCTAAGAACGGTCGACCACGCAGTCGCTTGAATTCTTAAATATTTTCTAAGGCTCCTGTCATCTTTCTGGAGCAAAATCACTGCTATATTGGCGACAATGATAAGTGCCAGTAGTATAATGGTAATAATATGTATTTGAAGTGCCATCGTTTCCATAAGATCGATTGTACTATAATCACTTTAAAAAGCGGCACCTTCGCCAGGAAAAAGGATCTACGAAATGGTATCTGTTACCAAAGCTCACCAGCTTCTGCACGAAAACGTGGAAGCGGTCCATACAGAGATTTTACCGATAGAGTCGGCTCTGGGGTATCTATCTGCCCAAAACTTGCATGCGAGGTTCGATCTGCCGCGTTTTGACAACTCGGCTATGGATGGCTATGCGGTTACGATGGCCGATGCGGGAGGGGTCATAACTCCCCAGCCTACGATCTTCGCAGGAGATGAAAGCAGCGTTAAAGTAAGGTTCGGCCAAGGGGTCAAGATAATGACCGGTGCGGTGATACCCAAAGGGGCAGATGCGGTCATACCTGTCGAAAAGACAACTGAAGAAGATGGAAAAGTAAAGCTTCCCGAGTCGATAAAGAGGGGAGAAAACATCAGAAAAAGAGGAGAGGATATATCAAAAGGGGAGACTATCCTCAATATCGGCGACGAGATAAACGGTTACGCCATAACACAGCTAGCAAGCCAGGGGATCACCCATGTAAGAGTATTCAGAAAGCCAAGAGTGTCGGTTTTTGCGACGGGGCACGAACTGCGTATGCATTACGAAACCATAGAGCCCCACCAGATCTACAACTCAAACGCTCCCACTTTCATAGCGAGAGCCAAAGAGCTCGGATGCGAAGCGAGCTTTACAGGCGCTACGGCCGATACGATGGAGTCGATAAAGGCTCAAATAGCAGCCTCCCTGCAGAGCGACCTGATAATCACCAGCGGAGGGGTGAGCGTAGGAGATGCAGATTTTACGAAAGATGCCTTCAAAGAGCTCGGCATGGAGATACTTTTTGAAAAGGTGAATATCAAACCGGGCAAACCTACGACCGTAGGCCGCATAGGTGACACCTGGATAATAAACCTGCCCGGAAACCCTACGGCAGCCGCCATAAACTTCGAACTCTTCGCACGCACGATCATAGAGCGCCTACGCGGCTGCAAAAAAGCTTATACAGCCCCTATTCACACGACATGTGCAGAAGATATATCGCTAAAACCGGGAAAATACACGGCACTGCTCGGAAGATTTGACGGTGAGAGCTTCACGGCACTGAAAAAACAGGGCCCGGGAATGGTCAGCCCCCTAAAAGAGGCCGACGGGTTCATCGTAACCGATCCGGAAACCTCCTTTGTAAAAAGAGGCTCGAAGGTAAAGATGATACCTCTTCGGTTCAGGGTCGGCAAAGAGGAGCCGACCGATATATTCACTTCGGGAAAGAGTTACAGTTTCGAAATGTAGTCGGCAAGGGCATCTATCTGCTCTTCGCTCAAAGATGAGACCTGCCCGGCCATTATCTGCTTCATCGCTCCGCCGTAAGAGCCATCTTTGTACCCCTCTATCTTCTGCTTCAACAGGGCTTTGCTCTGTCCGGCCAGAACGTTACTTTTTCCTAGGGCATGTTTTTCCCCTTTTGTACCGTGACACCCTGCACATTTGCTTTTGAAAAGCGAAGCGGCATCTACGCCACTCTCTTTTTTCTCCTCTTTGGGCAATGCGGCAGTTACGGCTGAAGCAGCCTCTTTAGCCTCCTCTTTTACGCTCTGGGCGATCTCTGTAGCTTTCTCTTCAACCTCTTTTGCAGCTTCTGTCACCTTCTCCTCTACCGGGCTCTTCTCTTCCACGGCCACGGGAGTTTGTGTACTCTCACTCTTTTTTTCGCTCTCTTTGACTTCGGCAACGCTCTCTTTTGCCTCTTTGGCTACAGGCACACTTCTCTCTACACTCTGAGTCTCCCCGCTTGCGGCGGGCTCA
>JALSPH010000125.1 GCA_026986055.1 Campylobacterales bacterium | reverse complement strand
CCGCCGGCTGGAGAGAGTGGATAAAAGAGTTCGGCTACCTTCTTGCATGAATCTTAAAGAGAAGATCACCAAGGCTAAAACACGGCTGCTGCTCAAACACCCATATTTTGGTATGCTGGCTACCAGATTGGGCACGGAGGCGGCCGATGTAGAGGCCTTTTTGAGTGACGGCCGAACCCTGCAATACAATGAAGAGTATTTCAAGTCCGAGCCTCTCGAGACGGTGGAGTTCGCTCTTGCCAACAGCGTCATGCACCATGTCCTGGCTCACGAAAACAGAAAAGCCTCCCGTCAGGGGTGGCTATGGCAACTCGCTACCGACTACGCAATAAACTCGATGCTGAAAGATAACGGCTTCAAGATCCCCGCAAGAGTCAATTACGACGAGCGCTTCGACGGTATGTATGCCGAAGAGATATATGCGCAGCTCAAAGATGAGATACGAAACGAAGATTACAATGACGATGAGAGCAACGAAGAGGGGTTCAACGAGCAGAACAAGAACAGGATGAAAGAGAGGCCGCCGCAAGATAGCCAAAATAGCTCAAAAGAGAGTCTGCCGCTTCCTCCGGCGCAACTGGAGCCGGAGCTCGAAGAGGAGTGGGCAAGAGCCATGAAAGAGGCGCTCGATAAAGCTCGGGATAGGGGCGAGGAGCCTCTTGGCGTGGAGAGGATATTTGAAAGAGGAGGCGAAGTTTCCGTAGATTGGCGCGCGGAGCTTTTCCATGCCATAAACAGACACCTCAAATCCGACTATACATATGCGCGCCCCAACAGAAAGAGTATAGCATCAGGGGTCTATCTGCCCTCTACGTATAGCGAAAAGGTGAGAGTCGCCGTGGCGATAGACTCCAGCGGTTCGGTGGATGATGCGTTGTTGGGAGTGTTCATGGATGAGTTTGAAGCGCTCATGATGAGTTTTCCCGATGTTGAGGTCGATCTTTTTGTATGTGATGCTAAAATTCAGGGTATCTACCGTTTCGTATCGGGTGAGATATTGGAGTTTTCGGTAAAAGGGGGCGGCGGTACTGACTTTCGTCCGGTCTTCGACTATATAGAGCGAGAGCTTCCGGAGACTTCGATGCTTATATACTTTACCGATGCAAAAGGAGCGTTTCCCTCGGAGGAGCCGTCATACGAGACGATATGGGCAGTGCCGGAAGAGGCGGAAGTACCGTTTGGAAAAAGTGTGGTTATAGGAGGGTAGTATGCCTATAGAGATAAAAACCGGTGATATAACGAAAGAGAAATCGTGCGCTATAGTGAATGCGGCAAACAGCTCTTTGATGGGCGGAGGCGGCGTGGACGGCGCCATACACAGGGCAGGCGGCCCTGAAATTTTGAAAGAGTGCGAAGAGATTCGCCGCACAAAGTACCCTGACGGGCTGCCTACCGGTGAAGCGGTAGCCACTACCGCCGGAGAGATGCCCTCAAAATATGTGATACATACGGTAGGCCCGATATGGGGCAGGTGCGGCGACGAGTGCGACGAACTGCTCGCATCGGCTTATCGAAACTCTTTGGAGGTCGCTTTGAAACTTGGATGCGATTCGATCGTTTTTCCGGCCATATCGACGGGAGTCTACGGTTTTCCGGCAGATCGTGCCGCAAAGATTGCCTATGGAACCGTAAAAGAGTTTCTGAAAGAGCATCCAAACATGAGGGTGACTTTCATATTTCATTCCGATGAGAGCAGAAGGGTTTTCGAAGAGGCGAACGGGCTTACGGGGAGCTATTGAAAACTTTTTGCTCATAGCATCTCTATAGCGGAGCGTATCGTATCGATGCCGTATTTTTTCCTGACTTTGGCCGTATGCTTCCAGAGGCTCTGCTCTTTCAGAGCTCTTCTATGCTCGAAAAGAGAGCCGGAAGATGAGGTGCCTCTTTTGAAGTTTGAGCAGTTTATGGCAAGTCTCGTTACGGCGAGAGAGGGGTATATGTCAACCTTTTTAAGCATCTTCAATATGCGTCTTCGCAGAGCCAGCTCACTGAAGATGAACTCTTCGCTTACGCTTAGCTTGCTCTTTTGCCCAAACTGATATTTTATACCCAGGAAGATCGTTTTGGGTTCTGCATCTATCTTTATGACAAGCTGCGCGAGGTGGCGGCAGAGTATAAGAACTCTTCTTCTGATCTCATCCCTGTCGTAAATTGGGTCTATGGTTCTTGATATGCCTATGGAGCGGCGGTCGTGTCCGGCTACGACAGGCTCTTTGTCGTCCCCTTTAACGCGGTGGTAGAGCTGAATGCCCGGCTTTTTCCAGCGGTATAGAAGATGTTTCGCCTCTTTCAGTTCGCCCAGTGTCTCGATTTTGTAGGCTCTCAATCGTCTTGCAAATCCTCGGCCTATACCGGGAAAGGCCTCTATGGGGAGCGGGTCGACGAAACTGTCGACATCTTTTTGATGGAGAACCTTTACGCCGTTGCCGCGGTTGGGTTTGGCGGCAGAGGTGGCCATTTTGGCTACCCATTTGGATGGAGCCGCCCCTATCGATACCGGAAGGCCGAACCTCTTTAAAATCTCCTCTCTAAGACTCGTTAAGAACCTCTCCGTCTCGCTCTCATCTATCCACCCTCTTAAATCTCCGAAAAACTCATCTACGCTATACTGCTCCAGTACCGGAATCTTTTTTTGAAGGTAGAGTTTCAGGGCGTGTGAACGGTCGTGGTAGAAGAGGTGGTTTGGCGGTAGAACTTTGAGAGAAGGACAGAAAAGAAGAGCCTCCCTTATAGTCATCCCCGTCTTCACCCCGCAGGCTCTCGCCTCGTAACTGGATGTTATGACGATACCTCGAACTTTTCCATCTTCCACGAAGTACTCTTTGAAAGAGCTTTTCGAGTCGTAAAAGATGGTAGGTACGAAAGCGCCGCTGTTTTCTAGTGTGACATCTATGTTTTTCCTGCTCTCTTTGTCGAATATAAAAGGGTCCCCCCTCCCTCCTACGGCTATGGGCACTCCTTTTAGGGCGGGATTTAAAAGCCGTTCGCAGGAGGCGAAGAAGGAGTCTAGGTCAAGATGTATGATCATGCGGCTCCTTTTTCATTCGTTTAAATATCAGAGACAATTCTACTCCCGTGTGGTATGATAGG
>JALSPH010000124.1 GCA_026986055.1 Campylobacterales bacterium | reverse complement strand
AATAGGACCTTACGGAGTCGATTGTGAAACGGATAGAGAGGCTTTCGCCCTTACAAGAAGGGGAGACTCTATAGCCGTAATAGATTTCAGGAGTAACAAAGTAGTTAAAGTTATCCCTTTGAAGTTCCATCCCCGCTCTACCGCCACTCTTTCAAATATTGACCTTGTTCTTGTTTCAGGCAAAACAAAACCGATGTCTGTAACTATAGGCAAGAGAGATCACGAAATAAAGCGCTACTTTGGAGAGGATGTAGATACCTCCGTGCATCCGGTTGACAGTTCGAACTACTTCGGAGGAGGGAATGCGACCGGCCATCCCTTCTGGCTGAAAGATGGCGACCGTTTTCTAATGCTCGACAGGGTCAACAGAAAACTTCTACTCTACAGTAAAGATAGCGAAATGCCTCTTGCGCAAATTGATACCGAAACGACAGCCCACCATGTACTCTATCTCGATTCAGAGATCGACTCGGCCGGCAACGGAACTTACTATATGGTTCTTGAAGGCCCTAAAGATCCTGCAAATAGTTCAATTCCTTCAGCCGCTATTATGAAATTCACTATAGATGCCTCCAACAATATAAGCATAGATACTATTTTTCATGCGGACCATGCCGACGGAGGTGCGCACCATGCAAGATTTTATGGAGACAAATATATATTTTTCCCCACATTCAACGGCAAAGTATATGTTGTAGATAAAAACAGTATGAGTGCGGTTGCTTCGTTTGAGGCGGGTCTGGGTGCCGGACATATAACATTTTCGATACCCAAGAGAATGGCGGTCGTAACAAACCATAAATCTACTTTCGTGACGGTAGTCGATCTTTCAAATCCTCAAAACCCTAAAGTTGTTGCGAATGTCGATGTCGCAAAACCTCTTACGGATGAAGAGAAAGCGGCAGGAAAAAACGCCCAGGCACATACGAGCAGTTTCGACGCAAGCGGACGCTACTTTTACAGTTGCGCAAACTGCGAAGGGAAGTTTTATGAAATCGATCTGGAGTATATGTGGTTGTCCAGAACGCTTCGACTACCCGGTACATATGTGGCGATGGGTGATTTTGTAAGATACTGAAAAAGTCTCTAAATGTTTAAAGTGTATACTACTATTGCATTGTTATTAACTTTAGATAATTGATATGAGTTAAGATGCTTATAATAAAAAATGTGTTTTAATGAAAATGGACAGCCATTCGAAAGGATTGGAAATGAAAAAACAGAAAAACGCAGAAATCGGGATCGAAAAAGAGGTTGATGAAGCGAAGCGTGAGTTTATGATAAAGTATGGGAAATACGCTGCAACCGCACCTCTGGGGATGTACCTTCTGATGGGTCCCGGTGCTTCAAAGGCTCAAGCATCAGGTTCATGTAGACATCGTCACAGAAGAAAGAGTAGAAGGAATCGTCAACACCATAGACCGTAAAAATGAAATTACAGAAGTATCATTTTTTTATTTGCAATGAATAAATTGAGTGGGCAGTTATTATGTTAGTCAGGATCGAAATGTTTAATATATTTTGTAACAGCAAACATCAATTAAGATGTTTGTTAGACTTTATATGCTTTAATTAGGTAGATGATAAAAATGTAAAGGAGCGGCCATGAAAAAAAGTTGTGAAAATGTCACCGAAATTGTCGATAACGAAGAGGTTGACCAGGCAAAACGGGAATTTATGAAAAAATTCGGAAAATATGCCGCTGTTGCACCGGTTGGAATGTATATGTTGATGGGACCTGGAGCTTCCAAGGCTCAAGCTTCCGCTACTGTAGGATGTGCCCCGATACAATATTATTTCAACGATCAGCAAAATATACAGGTAATCACTCCAAACGGTACCGTCACTTATACTCCTGACGACAATCCCGAGTGGAGCCTCTACTACAACTCTCTGTTTAAACCATAAAACGCTTCTGTGAATATTGAAGCGCTTTTATAAAATCCCGTTAGCGAGCGAATGTCTAACGGGATACTTCGATGATGAATCTTTAATACTTCTCAACAAAAAGAGCGGGTTTGTCTATGGATTTGAAAAAGAGTCCGCCGCACTTGTAATGGAGGTCGAAACCAAATTACCTATTTTAGGTAAAAAAGGTGTACTAAGCCATTACAAAAATACGCCTCTTTCGTTTTTATCATCTATTATTGAAATATTGAGCTGTGCCGACAAAGTTGAAGAAAGTTACGAAGCTCCTTTTGACTATGGAGATTCCGATGATAAAGATAAAAACCAAAGGCTTTTTGTGAAGGCTGGAAGTATAACTTTCGCTTTTTCTAAAAAATATAAAAGTGTATTGAACCTTATAGAGCCTGTTTTAGAGCATTTGGAGGAGAATGAAAATATTGGAGAAGACCAAAAACGTATAGATGTCGATTTTATTCCGTATGAACAAGAGGATGACAAATTATGGCAGCTTTTATTCAACAAAAAAGAGGTCGCTCCTCCTGTCTCTCTAAAGACATTGCCGCTCATACTTCAAGAAAACATGATAATACTCTTTTATCAGTCAAAACCATATTTGATGGCCATACATGCAGCTGCCCTCTCTTGCGGTGAGTTTGCAGTAATAATGCCTGGCAAAAGTGGTTCCGGAAAATCTACCTTGGCCGCTAAAATGGCCGCAGAAGAGTTCTCTATTTTTTCCGATGAGATTGCATTGATTGGACGTAACGGGACATTGAAGCACATCCCTTTTTCTATGAATATAAAAGAGGGTAGTTGGGGGGTGCTTAACGACAAGTATAAAGAGTTAAAGAGCAGGCAAGAGTATATACGTTTCGATGATCAGCGAGTAAAGCTGATCGCTCCTAAACGAATTTCCAAAAAGCAGCATAAGATTTCTTCGATCATTTTCCCAAAATTTAAAAAAGGAGCATCTACATCTCTTGAAGAGCTTAGCCCATGTAAAACACTTCAAATGATAAAGGACTCCGGTTATCAGGTAGATTCACCTTTAAATGAAAACAACTTCGATCTTATACTTTCCAACATCTTGTCAAGGCCTTCTTATAGTTTGATTTACAGTGATATTGACGAGGCTATAAATGTAATCAGAGAGCTTAGAGTTGGATAATAATAGAAGTGCAGTAGAGTTTTTATGTCGCGTATT
>JALSPH010000123.1 GCA_026986055.1 Campylobacterales bacterium | reverse complement strand
TGGCTGGGTTATAACGGGAGTAAGAAGGTGAGGAATATCGTTGTAGATGGAAAACTCCAACATCTTGGGGTCTATCATCATCAACTTCAGCCTATCGGGAGAGTTTCTATAGAGCAGACTCAATATCATGGCGTTTATCCCCACACTTTTTCCGCTTCCGGTAGTTCCGGCTATAAGAAGGTGAGGAAGTCTTTTTAGGTCAGTTACAAAGGGCTTTCCTACTATATCTTTGCCTAAAGCTATGGTCAAAGGAGATTTCGACTTTTTAAATATCTCATCTTCCAAAATCTCTCTTAGATATATAGTCTCAACTTCACTGTTGGGTATCTCTATACCTACGACATCTTTGCCGGGTACCGGCGCTTGTATGCGGATGGTTTGGGCTTTCAGTGCCATTGCAAGGTCATCTTGGAGATTCAAGATTTTTGAAACCTTTATATGTGCGGCAGGCTTGAACTCGAAAGTGGTTACGACCGGTCCCGCATAGGTCCTTACCACATCACCCTCTATCTTGAATTTGGCAAGCTTTTCCAAAAGATCGCTTATCTTGGCGTCAATTTCGGCTTCGTTTATCTCTCTTTTTCGCTTTGGAGGCTTTCGCAGAAAGTCTAGCTTCGGAAGCTTGAAGTTTTTAGGCTTCTCCTGCTCCCCTATGTCTATCTGCTCCAAAAGCTTCTTGTTCTCCTCAATCTCTTTTACTATCTCTATGTTGGAGTGCTCACTCTTTGCCTCTTCTTTACCCTCATCTACTATTTCTATTTTTATCTCTTCAGCCTCTTTTTTCGGCTCACTGCTCTCTTTGGCTTCGCTCGGCAAACCAACGCTCTGCTCATGCTCTACGTCGGTACTCTCTTTTGGTGTAGGTTCAAAAGAGCTGTTTTTAGAACTCTCCTCGATCTGCACACTCTCTGCAACAGGTGTATGAACTTTGCCAAAAAGAGTCTTCTCTTCCCTTTTTTGCCCCATCATCTCTTTTATGTCGGAAATCTTCCAGTGAATCGACTCACCCCACAAAATTACTCCCGAAAGCGTCACTGTCATAAGCCAAAAGAGCCACACTCCGGCATCTCCGATGAAAGGGTGCAAAAAGCCAACGATACTTCCGCCTATCCACCCATCCATCGGCGGCTTGAACAAAAGGGCTTGTAGTATAAGAAGCGAAAAGAGAAAAAGAAGCCATGCCGCAAAGCTCTCTATCTCGAAATCTTCGAACTTTTCAAGTCTGTAGAGGCGATAGAGCGGATATAGCAAAAATATAAAATCCAGATAGCCCAGATACCCGAAAAGCTCAAGATTGTGCGTACCTATATATGTTCCAAAAGTCCCTACCATAGAGCTTTGTGGTATAACGGTAGCGATAGCGCCGTAGATGAAAAAGATTGCAAATGTAAGTAATAAACCGGTTTTAAAAATTGTTCTATCCTTGAAATCAGCTATTTAGACTACTCTGTTTAACCGTAAAATTATATCTTATTCACCCTGAAAATGCACAAAGGTGCATAAGTGGCAGCGGCTGAATACTTTGCAATGTCAAACTTACGATTTGGGACCAAAGATCGGTAAAAGCCCGATTTGCCTATCATAGTATCGATAGTGTTTTAAGAGACTCTCTTGATTTACTGATTAAAGATAGTTAACCAAAGATAGGTTCTGAACTCTTGCGACGGAAGCGAGCATGGCCTGAAAATTTATCGTAAGCTGGTTGAGCTTCAGACTCGCCTCACCGATATCCGTATCCAAAATCTGCGAACGCAGCGACTGAACATTTAGCTTCAAAGTCTCGTTTCTCTCCACGGCATAGTTGAGGCTGTTCGTCATGGCTCCGATTTTCGTGTGCTCTTTACCGACATGCGCCAAAACGTGATCTATACGCTCCAAAGCATTTTCTATGCCGGGATTTCTCGGATTTACCGTACTGTTTCCGTCTGGATAGAGGCGTCCGTTTTCCACGGCTTCTATGGCTGCATCTATCGACTCGAACAAATCGTGTTTCGGGTCGTCTACCGTCAAAGCGTTGTTTGCATTGAAAACTAGAGCAGACGGCCCCGCAACACCGAAACCGCTTTTAGAATCGTGCATGTTGAAGGTTATCTGAGTATCGGTTGTCCCCTTCTCCTTTATCACGATCCTCCCTTTGCTATCTAAAGAGAGATCCACAAACTTCCTCGCTTCGACTACGTTAGCTTCAAAACTCCCCTGGTCCGCTATGCCGGCTACCGCCACGGCTACGGCATCTACAAGCTGCCCGTATGTCAGCGTCGTGTTATCAGCTTGGGTTCCATCGCTGTTGTTTACGGGATTGCCGAATATATCTGTCGGATTATCGAGCACAAATGTCTGCGCAAAGGCGTTCCCGTTTCTATCGGCTCCTGAAAGCTCCAACGACCCGCCCGCTAAGTTCGCTCCTGCAACTTCACTTAAAAGAGTGCCTCTTACGGCGTAGGAGTTCTCCCCTTTTACTATCTGCGAGACATTTCCCCTGAGTGTAGAGCCATCTACTTTTACGAAGTCGGTATTGTCGTAAACAGTTGCGTCGGCTCCTGCAAATCCGCTATCGATAAAAGGGAGAGTCGTAGAGTCCACACTGTTTTGGGCATATAGATGAAAGTCAAGAAGACTACGCCCTTTCTCTCTGTCCGTAACCTGTATAAATCCGTTTTCAATAGTCACATCCACACTGTTTGGCGTAAAGTTTGACTCGATAGCATCCAACATTTCGCCTACTGTTTGGTTGGCATTGAGAGTGAAACTATTTTCGAAGACAGATCCGTCGCCGTTTCTACCTCTAACGAAAAATGTGTAATCGTCCTGCTTTCCGGTAATGTCCGAAATCTTGCTCTCAAGTGTCGCAGCACTCTTTGTCGTGATATCCTGGAGCGATATGTTTGTCGTCACTTTTTTTGAAAAATTGAGATCTTCTCCCAAAAAAAGCTCGCTTCCGGGGATATTGTAGGGAATCTCCACATTCGCACCGATAACCGCTTTCAACGACTCGCCGTTACCGTGGTAACCGCCCTCAGGATCGACAGGCTTTACGTCTGTAGCGGTTCCGGAAAAGAGAAACCTCCCGTTTATTGAGCTGTTGGAGAGGTTTACAAGGTGCTCTTTTAGAGACTTCATCTCGT
>JALSPH010000122.1 GCA_026986055.1 Campylobacterales bacterium | reverse complement strand
CTGTCACTCCGACAAAACTCCCCTTTTGGGTACATTTTGGACTCTCTGGGCTGAAGAGTGCAGGGTAGTCGCCTTTGAAACCGCTCTTTTTGAGTTCATACCGGATCTTTCTGGCAAACGGGTCTCCATGAGTTTTCCAGATGGATGCCACCTCTATCTTTGTAGGGTCGAGTTTCCTGGCGCCTCCCGTCGCGCTTATGAGTTTTTGCCAAGTTTTATGCGCCAGGGCTATCTTGGCTTTTACGTCATCTATGGCGTCGAGCACAATGTCGTATGGCGAAAAATCGAACTCTTCCACCCACTCTTTGTCAATTTTTACTTCTATAGGAGTGACGGTGGGGTAGAGCTCTTTGAGTCTGTGAACCTTCACGGCTCCGACTTTATCGCTTCCGATCTGCCTGTTTTGGTTGGTTTCGTCGTATCTGTCGAAATCTACTATGGTGATATTTTCAACTCCGCTTCTATGAAGGCAGTCAAGACAAAAACTCCCCACCCCTCCAACTCCAAGAAGAAGAATTTTTGCAGATCTCAGTTTTTCGAAACCCTCTCCCATGAGCATTCTGCACCGCTCGTATCTCATAGCCAACCTTTCAGGCGCTCTATATCTTCATGGCTTGTTAGATTGAGCTGTATAGGGGTTATGGAGACGTAGTCCGCTTTTATCGCCTCGAAGTCGCAGAGTTGCTTTTCGTCCGGCACCCACTCGAGCGGATGGAGCCCAAGCCAGTAGTACTCCTCTCCTCTTGGGTTTCTGTGCAGCTGGGCATCGTTTCCGTAGAGTCTGAAGCCCGCTTTCGTTATGCGGTAGCCTCTACAATCTTTCGGCTCTATCGGGGGAACGTTTATGTTCAAAAATCGTCTCTGTTGCAGCGGAAAACCCTCTTCTAAAATCTTTTTGCATACCCTATATGCCGCCTCTTTTGCAAGCTCGAAGCCGAGCTCTTCGATTTTCTGGCAGCGATCTTTGCATACCTGGCTGATGGCAACTGCCGGAATACCCTGCAAAACAGCTTCCATCGCTGCTGCCGCCGTACCGCTGTAGGTGATGTCTTCACCCATATTGGCACCTTTGTTTATGCCGCTTACTACCAGGTCGGGCTGCCTATTTTCGTCAAAGAGGGCATATTTGCTCAAATATACGCAGTCTGTAGGGGTGCCGTCGTCGAGTTTGAAAAAGTCGTCGTCTATCTCGACAAAGCGCAGGGGTCTTGTGAGTGTCAGGCTGTGTCCGCATGCCGATTTCTCGAGCGTTGGTGCTACGACCGTAACATGCCCAAGAGGCCTTAGAGCCTCTACAAGGGCATGAAGCCCCTCGGATTCGAAACCGTCGTCGTTTGTTACAAGTATTCTTTTCATATCTTCGCTGTCCAAAATTTTTTTGTGTATTATAATACAATTGTTGATTCAAAAGGGTACAATCGATTAAGGATCGCCGGTGAAGAAGCTTTTGGTCGCCATTCTTGGCGGAGTCGTATATTTTGTGGACGAGAGCGGACGTTTGTCTTCCATACGAGAAAATAGCGTGGAGATAGAGTGTGATGAGCCGATGGAGATTTCAGGTATCTGCGCGGGTGTCGGCGGATGCGGTAACTACCGTATATTTATTACGGATGCAAAAGATAGTAGTTTGAAGGTTTTCGACCCTCTAAACCGTCGCTTGACGACTTTGGCCTATTTGCAGAAAGTACCGCTCTCGCTTGCAAAAGAGGAGTGTACTCTCGTCATCGCCGTAGAGGGTGAGATTTTAACGTTTGATCTTAAAGAGCTCAAAATTAGCGGGCGGTTTACGTTATGAGACTTTTGGTAAGTGCGCTGGAACCATCGGCTAATCTTCACTTAGGATATCTGCTGAAAGAGTTGGATAGTGTAGAGATAGTGGGAATTTTCGATAGAAGTTTCGGTGAGCCGCTTTATGGAATGGATGAGTTTTCAGTGATGGGGATAGTCGATGTTCTGGCCAAATATTTCAAAGGGAAAGAGGCGGTTCATGAGATGGTCTCTTTGGCAAAAGGGTGCGACAAGGTGCTGCTCATAGACGCTCCCGCTTTCAATATTCCTTTGGCAAAAGAGATAAAGAGAAGGTATCCGAACAAAGAGATCATCTACTACATTTTGCCGAAAGTGTGGGCATGGAAGAGGAAAAGGGCCGCTCTTGTGGAGCGCTACTGCGACCGTCTTGCCTCCATATTTCCTTTCGAGTCGCGGTTCTATAGCAGAGCGGAGTATGTGGGAAACCCTCTTTTAGATGAGATAGAGATAGATGAAAAGTGGAAAAAAGAGGATAGCAACATAGCCTTTCTTCCAGGAAGCAGAAGGAGCGAAATAAGACGCCTCATGCCGGTTTTCAGAGAGCTTGCCGCCTCCATCGATGGGAAAAAGCTCCTTGCGATCCCACCCTTTTTGGAAGATGAGAAGATAGTGGAGTGGTACGGTGACATTAGCGGTTTTACGGTCGTGAAAAATACCCACGAAGCGGTGGCGCGAAGCAGTTTCGCTTTCGTTTGCAGCGGGACCGCCACGCTGGAGACGGCACTTATAGGGACCCCGTTCGTGCTGGTCTACAAGACGCGCCCTTTAGAGTATAAGATAGGGCGATTTTTCGTTAAGCTTCCATTCGTAGGGCTGGCCAATATCATTATGGATTTTGAAGGGTTGCCTCCCCTTCATCCTGAGCTTTTTCAAGAAGAGGTGAACTTAAAAAACCTTCTGCGCCTATTTGAAGAGATGGATCGTGATGATTTTATGCAAAAGTGTGGAAAACTGAAAGAGATTTTGAAGCACGGAAGTGCCGCAAACGTCGCAAAAATGATACAATATACAAAAAAATAAATTTAGTACTCTGAAAATTACGAAACCTCGCTCAGGCGAGATGAGATTTTTAGCTATGCTAACGTTTGAAAACTACACTAAAAAGTGCGAACACAAGTGCCCTCGGGGTTGGGCGCACTTTTTTCGCTAAAGCGATCGTTTAGTTTTCAAACTAAAATCTCAAAGCCTTCGCTCGATCTGTAATTTTTCAGAGGATTTAATCAAGGGAGTGTTTTAATGCAGAAAGAGCCTATGACAGAGTATGGATACAAGAAACTTAGCGAAGAGCTGGAGCATCTCAAATCGAAAGCCAGACCCGAAGTTGCCAAAGAGATA
>JALSPH010000121.1 GCA_026986055.1 Campylobacterales bacterium | reverse complement strand
CTGACCGGCGTTTCCATATCCGAAAAGTGCACAAAGAAGGATCGCTCTGGCATCTTTCTGTTCCCTTGCCACCAAAAGCGGATCGGGCCTTTTCAAGGAGAGTTCGTCCCGATCGTTTCTTCTGGCCGACTCCCTCTCGAGCAGCTCATGCAAGCTTGTAAAATCTTTTTCTTTCACTCGATCCTCCGATCTGCATCTGTTTTCTATATTTGGTGATCGTTCTGCGCACCATTTTGACTCCGAACTTCTCCTCTATCATCTCCAGCAGTCTGTTGTCGCTGAGCGGTTTGTTGCGATCTTCCGTCGCTATAGCTTCTGCAATAAATCTCTTTATGGCACTGTTACTGACATCTTCGTCGATTGCCGCCGTGAAAAAGGCTTTCATAGGAAAGATACCCCTGTCACACATAATATATTTGTTGGCAATCGCCCTTGAGATAGTAGATGGGTTGTGGTCGAACTCTTCCGCGATATCTTTCAACTTCATCGGCTTAATATCTTTTCCATGAAAAAAGTCGTACTGAAACTCTACTATCATAAGACCTATTTTGTAGAGAGTCGCCCGCCTCATCTGTAGAGCGTCTATAAGGTCTCTGGCCTCTTTTATCTTCTTTTTCATAAAGGGGTGCTCGCCGCCATCGGCTACGATGCGAATATCCGGGTAGAAAGCGTCGTTTATCTTGACCTCTATCCCATCTTTGCTCTTGGATATAACAAGGTCGGGAATCACCTGCGCCGAATCCTCCATGGTTTCAAGGGCGGGAGGGTTTTTGAAAGTGCGTATCAGTTTAAGAGCCTCTTCATACCCCTCTTCACCCTTGAAACCTCCTATATTTTCGAAGTTTTGAAGCATCCTCGATGCTAGAGAGTAGATAGGTTCTTTAGCATCGCTCTGCCTGAGCTGAAAAAGAAGCGATTCGGCCACATCTTTCGCACCTACGCCGGGAGGATCGAGATATGCGAAACGCTCTCTTATACTCTGGACCCTATCCCTCTTTACACCGACTCTCTTTGCGATCTCCTCTTCACTCCCTTCGAAATAGCCCTCGCTGCTTATCTCTTCTATGATTTCATAAGCGATCTTTTCACTAAGCGGAGTCGGAAAGAGCGGAGCGTTTATCTGCTCTTTCAGAGTGTCGTAGAGAGATTTTCTATCTACGGTAAGGGCCTCTATCGCTTCCGTACCGCTGCCTCTTTCACCGAAGAGTTTCGTTTTTGAAAAAGATGGTGCGGCAAACTGCTCTTCAAATCCGGAGCGAACCTCCATACAGGGATTCTCTTTTTCATACTCCCTGATCCGCTCTTCGAGCTCATCTATTCCCGACTGCAAAATAGGCAGCCAGCTTCGCAAAGTACTCGATAGCTTCGTCTTCAGATTAAGGCCGGTACTTTGGCGAAGCTTCACCCTCTACCCTCTCTTTTTGTATGGAGAGATTTTGCCGATCATAACGTAAAGTGCTCTCCAAGATAGTGTTTTATAACATCCGCATTGGCGGCTATCTCCTCCGCGCTTCCCTCCGCCATAAGCTCACCCGAGCGCATAACGTATGCTCTGTCGCAAATTCCGAGCGTTTCACGGACGTTATGGTCGGTAATGAGAACTCCAATATCGAGCTCGAGCAACTGTTTTATAACGTTTTGTATATCTATGACGGCTATAGGGTCCACACCGGCGAAAGGCTCATCAAGCAGCAGGAACTTGGGCTTGCTCACCAGTGCTCTGGCGATTTCGGCTCTTCTTCTTTCACCGCCGCTCAAGCGTATACCTTTACGATTTCTAATCGGTTCTATATTGAAGAGTTCAAGAAGATTTTCTATTCTTTTGCTTGCACTCTCCTTATCAAGTTTCGCAGCTTCGGCCGCGATGAGAAGGTTCTCCTCCACGGTAAGGTCCTTGAAAATGCTCGACTCCTGGGGAAGGTAACCTATGCCGAGCCTGGAGCGTACGTGAAGCGGGTGTTTCGTGACATCTTCATCGTCTATGTATACATGTCCGCCGCTAACGCTTATAAGACCGCATATCATATAGAAAGTCGTCGTCTTGCCTGCACCGTTGGGTCCAAGAAGCCCGACAACCTCTTTCGTGTTCAAAGATAGCGATACATCCTTGACGATAACGCTCTTTTTGATGGTTTTGCTCAACTTTTCCGCTCTAAGACTATGCATCGGTTTCGATCCTGTATATTCGCTTTCCGTCACTCTTCTCTATATCCACCACGGCGGTAAAAAGACCATACTCTCTAAGCAACTCCCTCAACGCCTCGTCACCCCACTCCAGCAGGTGCCAACCGGGTCTTTCCAGACTCTCAAGCAGCCCCATAGCCACGAACTTCTCGTTCGGACACTGGTAGAGATCGTAGTGCCTGAGCCCATCTGCGTAAACCTGCTCTATGGAGAATGTGGGTGAAGTTACGGCCTCTTCGTACCCTTTGGCTTTGGCCAGTGCCTTTGCCAGCGTCGTCTTGCCTGCAGCCAGATCTCCCCTTAAAAAGATAACGGCATCTTCCGGAAGCAACTCTTTAAGAGAGGAAGCGACACTACCGATCTCCTCGAGGGAGGCCTCCATCCTCTTTTTCATAGAGATTTGGATACCCGCACGATCTTCTCCAAAGCAGCCATTGCACGTCCGGAGTCTATCGTCTCTTTGGCGATCTCCAACCCCTCTGAAAAGTTCGAAGCCTTTTTGTCGACTATCAGAGCGGCAGCCGTATTTATTAGAACGATATCTCTCTTTGCGCCTTTTGTCTCTCCGCTTAGAATGGAAGCGGTGATCTTTGCATTCTCTTTGGCGTCACCCCCTGCGATAGCCTCCATAGGGTAACGCTCTATTCCATAATCCAAAGGGTCGATTGAGATCTCACTCAGTCTCCCATCTTCGAGCATCATCGCTTCGCTTCTATCCGAGAGAGATATCTCGTCAAGCCCGTCAAGACTGCTTACCACCATCGCCCTGCTGCTTCCGAGCCTCTTTAAAGCTTCGGCCATTTTAGGCACGAAGGATGGTTCAAAGACTCCGATCATCTGCTTTTTGACTCCTGCAGGATTGCTCAAAGGCCCAAGAATATTGAATATAGTACGGTGGGGTATAGATTTTCGTATAGGCATAATGAACTTCATGGCAGGATGGTGCAAAACGGCGAATATAAAGGTAAATCCGCACTCTTCGAGCATCTTCACCTGCTGCTTAGGCTCTAGATCGAGACGGACTCCCAACGCTTCGAGCATGTCGGCACTTCCGGATCGGCTCGTTATAGAGCGGTTGCCGTGCTTTGCGACAAAACATCCGGCACCGGCAAGCACCAAAGAGACCGTAGTAGAGATGTTAAAACTTCCGCTTTTGTCTCCTCCCGTACCGCAGTTGTCTATGAGCTTTTCCTGCAACTCTTCGGAAACCGGAAGTTTTATCGAGTAGCTGCGCATAACCTCTGCGGCGGCGGCGATCTCCTCGGCGCTCTCCCCCCTTTTTGCCATCTCTACAAGGAGTTTTCTCGCTTCATTTTCATCCATCTTCCCCAAAAAGAGCCGTTCGAAAGCCTCCTTTGCTTCATCGTATCTCATGAAATCTCCTCGACATACTCTTCCTTCGCACTTTTTGGAATGGTTTTAGTGGTTGGTATTTTAAGAACTTTATAACTTCTGGAGCCTTTTAAGTAGCGAATCTCTATCGTGTCTCCGACTCTTACCTCTTTGCTCGCTTTCGCTTGCGTACCATTTATGAAAACTACGCCGCTTTTTACCATATCCTGTGCAACGGTGCGTCTTTTTACCAGATTTACGCTGCTTAAATATTTATCGATTCTCAAACTCTCTCCGTCGACTCCGTTTTGGAAATTTTTTCGCTCTTATTATAGGGTGTTGATGATAAAGTCTTGTTTATATAGACTAAAAGAGAGTCGGTGCAGATAAATGACGTTTATACGCATATAATTTTCAATTGGATAGAATGGAAGCCATGAGCAAGGAAGAGTATATAGGTATAAACCGTAAAGGAGATCTCGTCACGATAAGCCTTATGGGCAGATGGTGCGTGGAATCTTTGGACTCGATAGAGCGCTCCTATAGATCTCTTCTGCCGCAAGTAGCCGGTGCAAAAAAGATAGTGCTCGACCTTGACGAAATAGACTCGATAGATACGGGAGCTATGATCTTTTTTCTCTCCATAAGAGAGGATTTGAAAAAGAGAGCCCCACTTGAGGCTATAAATATTCCAAAAGAGTTCTGCCGAATATTTCGTCTGGTAAAGAGGTTTGCCGCACCGCCCTCTACAACAGCTGCAGCCCCCTCTCTCTCGCCTCTTTTGAAACTTTTCGAACATATCGGAAAAGAGGCTGCGGCGATGTACAGAGACTTCACACTCTTTCTAAACTTTACAGGACGATCCGCCGTCGTTTTTTTTCATACACTGTTGCACCCATCCACATTTCGAACGAAAGAGACCGCTTCCAATATCTACAAGGCCGGCGTCACGGCTATCCCGATCATAGCTCTAAGCGCATTTTTGGTCGGTATAGTCATAGCTTTTCAGAGCGCCGTACAGCTTCAAAAATATGGTGCAAACATCTTTATCGTCGATATGATAGGCATATCTATACCCAGAGAGCTTGCCCCGCTCATCACCGCTATCATTGTCGCAGGAAGAAGCGGTTCGGCATATACCGCTCAAATCGGGGTCATGAAGATCACCGAAGAGATAGATGCGATGAAAACGATGGGATTCGAGATATTCCGTTTTGTCGTTCTGCCCAGGATGGCGGCAATGATGATAGCTTTGCCTCTGCTTATCTTTTTCGCAGATATTGTAGGAATCTACGGAGGTTTACTCGTAGCCAAACTTCAGCTGGATATCACACCGGCACAGTTTCTCGATAGGCTCCAGAGCGAAGTAGACGTAAAACACTATCTTGTCGGACTCTTCAAGGCTCCCTTTTTCGCTCTCATCATTGCTGCCATAGGCTGTTTTCGAGGGTTTCAGGTCTCCGGGAATACGGAGAGTATAGGAAGATATACCACGATAAGCGTCGTAAACTCCATATTTATGGTCATCGCCATGGATGCTCTCTTCTCGGTCATCTTTACGGAGCTCGATATATGAAAGAGATGATAAAAATGCGCCATATCCATACGGTTTTTGGGAAAAAAACGGTACATGAAGATGTCAATCTTACGGTACATGAAGGTGAGATATACGGTATATTGGGCGGTAGCGGTTCCGGCAAGACGACTCTTTTAAGAGAGATGATAATGCTCCTTCGCCCGAGCAAAGGGGTCGTAGAGGTTCTTGGCCACGACCTTGGAAAGATTGGATACAAAGAGGCGCAAAGCTTAAGAAGCAGGTGGGGAGTTCTCTTTCAGTTCGGGGCGCTATTCACTTCTCTTACGGTGGAAGAGAATGTAGCGGTTTGGCTAAAAGAGTATACATCTCTTTCAGATACTACTATCCGCCAAATAGTAAGGTCGAAACTGAAGATGGTTGGCCTGGATCCTGAAGTAGGAAGGCTCTATCCAAGTGAGCTTAGCGGAGGCATGGTAAAGCGTTGTGCTCTTGCACGCGCACTGGTTATGGACCCCAAACTTCTCTTTCTAGATGAGCCGACATCCGGTCTTGACCCGGTAAGTGCGGAGGCGTTCGACGAGTTGATTACGCAGTTGCGCTCACTTTTGGGTCTTACCATAGTCATGGTTACACACGATATAGATACGATTTTCAACGTTGTGGACAAAATGGCCGTTTTGGGAGATGGACGCGTCGTGGCGGAGGGCTCTTTGGAAGAGATTTTAAAGAGCGACCACCCATTCATACGCCGTTTTTTCGGCGGTAACCGTGCGAAAGCGCGCATCGAGGCGATGAAGATGGAGGCAAGTTGATGGAGAGTAGAACAAGTTATACGATAGTGGGACTCTTTATATTTCTACTGGGTGCGGCAGCCGTAGGATTTGCCCTTTGGATGGGTAAATATAACAACAAAAAAGAGTTTGCATACTACTACACCTACATGAAAGAGTCGGTAGCCGGCCTACCTCCCGACGGTGCCGTCAAATATATGGGTGTCAACATAGGAAAAGTGAAAGAGATCCATATAGACCCGAACGACCCTACACGTATTCGTCTTCTTCTGCAAATTCCAAAAGATATACCTATACGTGAGGGTATGTACGCCACCCTCAACTTCACCGGAATAACCGGGATCGCCTATATAGAGATAATCGGCGGCAAGAAGGGGGCACCGGTCATAAAGAGTGAACCTGGAAAAATTCCCGTCATTCCCTCCAAACCCTCCACTCTTGCACAGATAGGAACCTCCGTAAGCGACCTTGCCGTACAGATCTCAAAAGCGCTTGATAGACTCAACAACGCTTTCAGTGAAGAGAATCTGAAACATTTCAACAATACTATGGCCAACATCGACGCATCATCCAGCTCATTGAAGAAAATATTGAACGACAAAAACGCCAAGAGCATAGAGACCCTTTTGAAAAATCTGGCCGATCTCTCCAAAAAGAGCGATATACTTTTTAAAGCCGTAGAGGAGATAAAAAGAGATGCTATGAGCTTAAGCAAGGAAGCGAACAGAACACTTCGATCGGTAGAGGTGAGTGCAGACTCTTTCAAAAGGGTCAACAGACTACTGGCCGAAAAGATAGAAAAGGGAGATTTCGATATAAAAGGGGTGCTTCAGGAGACACTTTCTGAGTCGAATCAGCTTATAAGAGCTTCAAAAGAGCTCATCTATCTGCTGCAGGAGGATGCTGCCATGATCAAAAACAGTCCAAGAGATCTATTTTTTAAAGAGGCCGAACCGGTACTTGGCCCTGGGGAGAGGAGATGATGAGAAAAGAAGCCATACCTAACCTTTCGTTATCTCTATTGCTCTTCATGGCGCTCCTTTTTGGTGGGTGTGCCGTAAAAAGAGTCCCCGCAGCCAAAGAGTATCGAATTTCGAGCACTACATCGGGTATTGAAGAGTTCAAAAACGACAAAAGCAGATTCGACACACTGAAACTCCGCTTCAGCCACTCTTCAAAAACCGTTACGACCTCAAACATCTACTATCTCGACGAACAATATCGTAAACAGCCCTACAGTTACAGCAGATGGTACGATACGGTAGAGACGATGTTCGAAGAGAAACTGATGAAGGCACTCAAAAGATCCAAAACTGCAAAGAGTGTACTTTCAGGCTCGACGGCGGCAAGGAGTGACTATATTCTTGAGCTCGATATACTGGAGTTCGTACAGGAGTTTCCAACAGAAGGCAGATCTTTCGGAAAGGTTGTAGTGATGGCATCTTTGATTCGTAGTGTCGATCGAAAAGTGATCTCTTCGAAACTCTTCGAATCGACCTCGCCTGCACCGCAAGATAGTGCCGAAGGTGGAGTGGTAGCACTCAACAGGGCCACAAATAGTGTCGTAACGGAGATTTTGGAGTGGCTCAACTCAAAAAAGAGCGAGTCTGGCAAGTCAAACGCTCTTTAGAGCAATCCGAATCTCTCTATGAACTCATCATCTATATCGATCACTTTTCTACTTTTCAAAGAGTCCAAAACATCTTTGTCGCACAAAACGTCACCAGGCCACTCTCTTTCGTAGCCATCCAACTCATTTTTATCGGTTGCATCGACCATTATGAAAGGCTTTTTACGGATATCGCGCAGAGCGTCGATATTGTTCGTCACTCGCCATACAATCATATAAGGGTTATCGAGAGTGTTCTTTTGCGCATCTACCGCGATAAGAATCTTCAGGTGCGAATGAAGGGCGGCAACATCTTCGAATAACTCCTTAACTGACCTCTTTTTATCGTAAGTTACGATACATATTGGGTTTTTCGTATGAGTAAAGTACTGCTTTAGACCTGCGACATTGCTATCAATCGCTCTCATTGCATTCAAAAGCTCATTATCGTTCAAAAGCGACTCGACAGAGTCGGCAACCTCTTGACCAGTAGCATCCACTCCAAGCTTGCCTCCCACCAATGCTTCGGGGCTTGAGTGATCCAGAGCATCAACTATACCCTCGGTTATCAAAAGGCGCTCAGGAGAAATGCGATTTAGTATATGCTCGGTAATGGCTTCATATTTGGTCAATTCCGGACTATTTTCTCCTACGAACAAGGCGTGTTTGACGAAACTCATCTGCCCGACACCCCAAAAAGCGTGCATGAACTGCTTGGCGTGACCCTTGTAGTGCGTCTGCATCTTGGCAAGTATAAGGTTGTGAAAAACACCGTTTTCCGGCATATGGTAGTCTATGAGGTCCGGTGCGGTGGTTTTTAAAAGGGGTAAAAATATTCTCTCCGTGCCCCACCCCATGAACTTATCCTCCAGAGGAGGCTTACCTACAACCGTAGCTTGATAGATCGGATTCTCTTTCATGGTAATAGCGCTTACGTGCATGACGGGGTAAGGCTCTTTGAGTGTGTAGTATCCGGTATGATCACCGAACGGCCCCTCTATCTCCATCTCATTCGGGTCCACTTCACCCTCTATGACTATGTCGGCATCTTCCGGTATCCAGATATCGTTGGTTATAGATTTGACCAGTTTCGCCGGTTCGCCTCTTACAAAACCGTATAGCATCAACTCGAACATTCCGTAAGGTAGCGGAGCCTGCCCGCACCAGATATAGAGCGGGTCTCCCCCTATCGCCACGGAAACCGGCATCTTCACTCCAGCCTCTTTGTATTGGTCGAAGAAGTGGCTTGCATCTTTGTGTATCTGCCAGTGCATTCCGAGTCTCTTTTTGTCGTACTGCTGCAGCCTGTACATACCGAGATTTTGCATTTTACCGTCTAAACTTTTCGTATAGACCTGCCCCATCGTTATAAAGGGACCCCCATCTTCAGGCCAGGTTTTCAAAATCGGCAACTCATCAAGATCTACCTCGGATGCACTCTTTATGATCTGCTGGCACAAACCCCGCCCCTTTTGCCTCTTTGGGAAAACGTTTTTAAGCGCGAAGAGTTTTGGGAGCATCGAGAGTTTCGCCATAAGCCCTTCAGGGGGCCTCATATGCAAGAGCTCCTCGATTTCGCCTGCTATATCGTCAGGCTCTTTGCCGAAAATTTTTCTGGTGACCTCAAAATTGGCGAACATATTCATTACTACGGGCATATCGTACTCTATACCCAATCTCTTGTTTACAGGCCGTTTGAAAAGTAAAACCCTCGAAGGTGATCTTTTGACCTCTACATAGGCTATGTGCGCAATCTCCAGATCGACGTCGCAAGGCTCCTCTATGATCTTTAAAGAGCCATCCTTTTCAAGCCTCTCAAGCCACTCCTGCATTGTCGCCATAATGAAAACCTTTCAAATATCGGACCACAAATTGAGCGCTATTAAAATCTCTCGCAGCGCTCATCTTTGAATGCCATCGCTTCGGCACGCTCAAGAAGCTCTTTGGCACCCGCTTCTATCATTATTTCGGCCAATCTGACTCCAAGGCCCGTTGCCTCGCTAAGCGGGGCGTCGATAACCTCTTTGAGTATCTCTGTACCGTCCGGAAGGCCAACCATAGCCCTTACAAGTACTCTCTCAGTTCCAACTTTCGCATTTACCGCTATGGGTACCTGGCAGCTCCCCTCGAGTTCTGCTACGAAGTCCCGCTCTATCTTTGCGGCAAGTGCCGACTCCTCGTCGTTCAAAACTGAAGCGATCTTTGCGACCTCTTCGTCATCGACGATCTCGATCCCAAGAGATGCCTGTCCAGAAGGGGGTATCATAACGTTGTCGTCAATAGGGTCATGGTATGGGACCTCTTCAAGCAATCCAAGGCGCTTCATACCTACATAGGCGAGAATTATAGCGTCGTACTCACCTTCCGATAGCTTTCTTAATCTAGTGTTTACGTTTCCCCGAAGATTTTTTATCTTTAGGTCGGGGCGCAAAGACCTAAGCTGCATCTGGCGACGGAGGCTTGTCGTACCTACCACCGCACCTTCCGGCAACTCATCTATGTTGCGGTATTTGTGCGAAAGAAAACAGTCTCTTATATCGTCACGCTTAGTTATGGCGGCCAGTTTAAGCCCTTTGGGCATCTGGGTAGGCACATCTTTCAGACTGTGTACCGCAAGATGGGCCTCTCCGGCCAACATGACATCCTCTATCTCTTTGGTAAAAAGCCCCTTGCCGCCGATGAGTGCCAGAGGCTTGTCCAATATCTTGTCACCGGTGGATGTAACTATCTTAAACTCTATCTCCATCTCGGGAAAGGCTTTTTCAAGTTCCGATTTTACATGCTCGGCCTGCCATAGAGCAAGCTGACTTCCGCGTGTTGCTATTATTAGTCTCTTCATAGTTCCTACTTTATAAAAGATTTATATTTTTCTCTTGTTATATCCTTCTTGCCGTCGGCAAATATGGTGGGGGTACCGGTTACAAGAAGTTTTCGTGCAGTGATTCTGTCGTGTAAGATCACCTTCTCTACCCTTTTGTCGTGAATCTCGGAAGGTGTCGCTTTGAAGCCTGTCTTCTTTTCGACTATCTCGAGGATCTTTTTTTCATCCTTCAGCTGAGGGTCGATATCTATAGAGTAGAGCTTTTCCACCAGGCTCTTCTCTCCGCGCGCTTTTGCAACCTCCATCACTCTGACAAGGGTATCGGAAGCCGGATGTATTGCGCTCAGAGGCAGATGGTAGTAGTATAAGGCCAGCTTCTTCGGATGCTCTTTTACCGCTTTCATAAGACCGGGTACGTACATCCTGCAGAATGGGCATAGAGGGTCGGAAAAGAGTATCAGTTTATGCTCGGCATCTTCGTTTCCGTAAAGAAGGTGTGACTTGGAGTAGATGTCCTCAGGGAGTTTGGGTTGAAGAACGGAGCGGATATCTCTTCCCGTCTTCCTATCTACAAGCTCTGTAGTTATTAGGTTTTTACTGACAAAAAGTATAGTTTCGAAACCTATTTTCCTGCTCTCTTTTCCCCTTTTGAGCTCAAGCTTGGCCTCCATAACGTATGCAGACCACCCTTTGACTCCCGGAATAGGAAGTTTTTCGGCAACTTTGACCTCTATTATCTTGACGCCTTTGTTTTGTGCAAGCTTCTTCTTTACAAAGTCGATGACATCCCCGTCACCTGCACCAAAAGCGAGGCTACTTCCTATTATCAGGATGGTCAAGAATCTCAACATCGATAACATCGTACTCTCCTTCTTCAAATTCATTTACGACTCCTTCTCTTTTGGTCCTTTTGCTCTTTGCAGAGACTCTTCTGGCCAAAAAGCCGGAGAATATTCCAAACTGCAGCAGCAGACCTATTATGTCGGTCAAAAACCCCGGAACTATCAAGAGTATCGCCCCTAGCAGAGCTGCGATATTCTGATTTTGAAAGCTCTCCGGAGTAATCTCACCGGCCATCATAGCCCTCATATTTTCGCTCAAAGTATATCTGAAATTTGTTAACATGAGCAAACCTACGACGGCGGTGACTACAACCTCTACGAAGGTCCAAAAAGGGCCTATCGCCGCAGAGATCTCGACTGAGACGAAGATCTCCAAAAAGAGGTATATAAGAAAATAGATCATCTAATGAGTTCCGAAACTTTGCCGGCCGCTTCGTTCAAATCGACCTCGAATCTCTCGAGTGTCGAGCGCTCTACTATCTCGACTTTACCCTCGGCAAGTCTCTTACCGACGACAACTGCATATGGATATCCTATAAGCTCGAAATCTTTCATTTTGAAACCGAAGCGTTCAGGTCTGTCATCGAGCAAAACGTCTACCCCGGCACTTTTAAGTTTTTCGTATATCATCTCTGCGGCTTCAAGCTGCTTTTCATCCTTGATATTTCCGACTACAACTACAGCCTCGAAAGGTGCCACAGAAGGTGGCCATATAGAGCCTTTGTCGTCATGGTGCTGCTCTATTATAGCTGCAAGCAGTCTGCTTACGCCTATTCCGTAGGTACCCATAACGAAGGGTTTCGATTTTCCGTCTTTGTCAAGAAAGGTTGCTCCAAGCGGCTCAGAATATCTGGTGCCGAGCTGAAAGATATGCCCAACCTCTATTCCTTTCGTGTAGGAGAGTCTTCCTATGCACTTTGGACACAAATCACCCTCCTGCACCTGCACCAGATCGTCGAAGTCGAGATCTTCCAGTGCACCTAGATCTACCCCGACTATATGGTAATTCTCTTCGTTGGCACCGCATATCATTTGCGACGCTCCGCGAAGAGCTTCGTCGAAAACGGTTTTAACTCCCAGATCAGCTTTTTTGGGCAGAAAGTGGGGTGCCTCCTCCTGGAGAGGATTCCTTACGATAGATA
>JALSPH010000120.1 GCA_026986055.1 Campylobacterales bacterium | reverse complement strand
CAAAAAGCACTATCGCGACACGATAGTAGTTCATTGCCAGTTTTTTGGACTCGTACTGAAACTGGTTTGACTTTATACTAGCGAGCATGAGTACCTCCTTCTAGGCGCTTCGCAGACTGTGAGAAGTTGCGAGGAAATCCGTTCGTATCTATCGCACTCATATGTTTAAGAAACGCCACAAGTGCTATAGCCTCATCCTTGGTGATCCCCAGATCGGGCATCATGCGAGCATGTGTAGGAAACTGGGAAGGGTGCATCAAAAACTCGGCCATCGCCTCCTCTTTCGTCTCTTTTCCGGTTATTCCCGTCATCGTTCCGTCGTTCCATTTTGCATCGAGCCACGCTTTGGTAAGATCCGGAGCGTAGTATGCACCGTTGCCGAGCAGAGTATGACAGTTCATGCAGTTTTTGGCCTGCTGAGTCAGCTTGCCATGTCGAAGCAGTGCCGCTGCCTCGTCGGCACTCCACTCTTTTCCGAAAAATGGCTCTTTTTCACCGATAACCGGTACCTCATGTCCTCTCTTTTCGTCCATCTTGTAATCGATATGGTAGTTGATCACCGTGGCGGCCGGAATCCTTTTTTTGACTCCGTTTTCCAGATCTTCATCCGAACCCATTGCGATCTGCCCCATCGTGTTGAACGTAAGCCACATCAGCAGCACGACGGCCGTTCCGGTGACCCAGGCTGCTGAACGACGCCAGAACGTTATGCTCGTCCAGACCGAGACTTTTTTTCCGCTCATCTCTCCTCCTTTTTTCGCCGATGTTTCCACACTCTATGCCCCATATTGCGCAGAGTGTAGAAAATCGGTTTTTGATTAACTCTCTTCCGAATCTCCATAGCGTTTTTCCGACTGCTCGATAAGGTAAAAGTATAGATGTGGCGCGAACAGATACGCAAGCATCGCAACAGTTAGAACCTTCGCAGTGAATTGGCTGCTATGGATCAGTACGGAAAGATCGTACAAACAGTACACCTGCAATATCCAGAATATGTATCCCAAAGGAATCATCTTTTTGGATACCACACCCATCTTCGAGAGAGTTATGAGAGCAGCGTATCCGACCCCAAAAACCAGAACCAGAGTTGCTACGACGAATATTCTCAAAAACTCGTCGGCTGCAATCTGCGGCATCGTAATGACTGGATCCATTTTGACTCCTTTTTTTCATACCCTGGATAAAGGCATGGGACAATTATGACAATTTTTATCTCAGATAGGATTGACTTACATCAAGAATTTGTCTTTTTTTTGTGGTTTTAAAAATGGAGTCAGAAATTTATATATTTTTAATAAAAAATAGAAAGTGCCCAAAATTTTGGGCTCGATTCTTTATCTATTTTTCATATATAATACAGCGAGCGGTAAAAAAGGGACGGCTGTAGGCATCGGATATGAAATAGTCACCCTCAAGTTTCCAACCTAAGTTTTTACTAAGAATGATCGATTGGGCACCTTTTCGTATCATCCTACTTTCACAGATTATCTTCTCTCCTCTATTGAAAGCCTCTCTCACTTCTGCCATTCTATTTGTAGTTACGAAGTAGTGGGTTCCTATTGCAAAAGCCAAAATAGTCGCTACGGAACCGACTCCTTTTTTTACGGCACCTTTTCCCATAAAAGGGCGAGTTGTGACAAAAAGAGTTACAAGCAAAATCGCAAATGCCAAAATAAGGTAGCCGCCTTCAAGATAGAAAAACTTTTGCATGTTAATATTCCTTTAGGAATGTCCTTTAATTTTATAATTAATATGGTAACATGCAAAGATCTAAAATATACTTGACTACTATCAAGGTTAACGGAGCCACTGAGATGATGAACATCGTATTGACACTGGTATTCAGTATCGTCATGCTCTTTTTCATGCTATTTCCCGCTATGAAAATAGTAGAGTGGCTTGACTCCAGATTCTCCATTCCGGAGAAATTCCATACGCCTTTGACGATCATTGTCGTAATATTGCTCTCACTATCAATCGGAGTATTTCTTAAATATGCTTAATAAAAGAGTGGTACAAACATGGATAGCTTAAGAAACTTCTATCTTTTTAAACATTTGGATGAAAAAAAGTTTGCAAGACTCAAAGAGATTTCAAAGATCGTCGAATATAAAAAGGGAACCATACTCTTTTTCGAAGGTGACGAAGCGAAATCTCTTATAGTGTTGATAGATGGTGTCTTACAGGTCTACAAAACGGATCAGAAGGGGAACAAGGTTATTCTTCACCACTTTTTCCCTCTCGATGTAATAGCTGAAATAGTGAACCTTGAACATATGCGCTATCCGGCATCTGCAGAGTTTGAAACAGACGGGAAAGCTATGGTCATAGACTACGAAGCTTTCGAAAAGGAGTTTTTGAAAGATCCTGAAGTCTCATTCGCTTTCATAAAGTCCCTCTCCAAAAAGATAAAATATCTCGAAAACGTGATAGCGACAAATCTTATGATGAACTCTACGGCCAGAGTGGCCAAATTTATCTGCGAACATGAGCAGGAGATGAAAAGACTAAAAAAGAGTTATATAGCGGCAGATCTGAACATGACTCCCGAAACTCTCTCGAGAATTCTGAAAAAACTGGCGACTCTCGGTCTTATAAAGAAAAGTAAAGATGAGATCGAAGTGTTAGATAGGGAAGGATTGGAGACTTTTTATCTATAATTCCCATCTTTCAGGCTATTTCTCATCTCCTATCCAAATATAGACTCAAACTATTTTTTTACTCTAACAAAATATAAAAAGCCGGTATAAAAGAACTCTTCCTTATTCTAATAATAATTTTTTGACTTAAATCAACTACATTTTATCTTGTTTCCTATAAAATAACTTTGCATTGGAATCATAGTGCCCGGTTTCAAGAAAATTTAATTTTTTTGGATCTGGGTACTAGTGCGATTCCAGAAAGTAGCTAATCTTACAGGAGGTAAAGTATGTCATCTATGTCAAGACGCGACTTCCTCAAGAGTGCTGCTGCCGCTACGGCAGCAAGTGCTGTTGGGATGTCGGTTCCTACCGAAGTGGAGGCCAAAGCGAGCAGTGCCGAGGCCGGATGGCGATGGGACAAAGCAGTTTGCCGCTTCTGCGGTACCGGCTGCGGTATCATGGTCGCAACAAAGGACGGTAAAATCGTCGCGGTCAAAGGGGACCCCGCAGCGCCGGTAAACAGAGGGCTCAACTGCATCAAGGGTTATTTCAACGCAAAGATCATGTACGGTGCGGACCGCCTTACTACACCGCTGCTGCGAATGGACGATAAAGGGAACTTCTCCAAAACAGGAAAGTTTAGGCCGGTAAGCTGGAAGCGAGCCTTCGACGAGATGGAGCGCGCCATAAGAAAAGCTCTAAAAGAGGGGGGTCCCGAAGCCGTAGCGGTATTTGGCTCGGGACAGTACACTATCCAAGAGGGTTATGCGGCTGCGAAAATGATGAAAGCCGGATTTAGATCGAACGCCATCGACCCCAATGCACGCCACTGTATGGCCTCTGCCGTCGTCGGATTTTTCCAGACATTCGGAATCGATGAGCCTTCAGGCTGCTACGACGATATCGAGATAACCGACACTATCGTCACATGGGGCGCAAATATGGCTGAGATGCACCCGATTCTATGGGCTCGCGTAACGGACAGAAAGCTCTCCGACCCCGATCGGGTAAAAGTCGTCAACATCTCTACATACAGACACAGATGCTCCGACCTTGCCGATATGGAGATAATCTTCAGACCCAACACCGACCTGGCACTCTGGAACTACCTGGCCCATGAAATCGTCTATAACCACCCGGAAGTAATCGACTGGGATTTTGTGAAGAAACACACAATTTTCGCAACCGGCTTTGTCGAAACAGGCTACGGCATGAGAATGCCGGATGAAGCGAAAAAGCTCGGCTATTCCGACAAAGAGCTCGAAACAATTCGAAAAGAGAAGAGCAAAGTGGTCTCCGAAAGAGAGGCACCGGGCCTTGCACCTCTTGGGTACAAAGCCGGCGATACTATGGAGATGAAACACAGAGGCCACGCTCTCGGACACTGGGAGATAAGTTTCGAAGAGTTCAAAAAGGGTCTTGAGCCTTACACTCTCGACTATGTGGCAAAAATCGCCAAAGGCGATCCTGAAGAGAGCCTCGAGAGCTTCAAGAAAAAACTCGAGACTCTGCGTGATCTCTATATAGATAAGAGCAGAAAGATGGTCAGCTTCTGGACAATGGGTATGAACCAGCACACAAGAGGAAGCTGGGTCAACGAACAATCCTACATGGTTCACTTCCTGCTCGGTAAGCAGGCAAAACCGGGTATGGGAGCATTCTCTTTGACAGGTCAGCCTTCAGCGTGCGGTACCGCCCGCGAAGTTGGAACCTTCACCCACAGACTGCCGGCAGATATGCTTGTAAAGATTCCAAAACACAGAAAGATCGCGGAAAAAATCTGGAAGTTGCCTGAAGGCACCATAAACCCGGTAGGATATCAGCACATTATGAACATCCACCGCCAGATAGAGAGCGGAAAGATCAAGTTTGCATGGGTGAACGTATGTAACCCGTACCAAGACTCCGCAAACGCGAACCACTGGATCAAAGCTGCAAGAAAGATGGACTGCTTCATCGTCACATCCGACGGCTATCCAGGAATCTCCGCAAAAGTTTCCGATCTTGTTCTGCCTTCCGCAATGATCTACGAGAAGTGGGGAGCTTACGGAAATGCCGAAAGAAGGACCCAACACTGGAGACAACAGGTAGTGCCTGTAGGTGAAGCCATGAGCGACACATGGCAGTGGGTAGAGCTCTCCAAACGCTTCACCGTAAAAGATCTCTGGGGCGAATGGACGGTAAAAGGGGGCAAGAAGCTTCCAAACGTCATAGAAAAAGCGAAGGCGATGGGATATGACGAAGATACGACAATGTTCGAGATCCTCTTCGCCAACGACTGGTACAGAAGCTTCCGTCCGGACGATCCGATAAGTGAAGGTTTCGACAACACGGATGTATTTGGTGATCATAGAAATGTGGTAGGCAGTGACGGGAAAGTATTTAAAGGTTACGGTTTCTTCATCCAAAAAGCTCTATGGGAAGAGTACAGGAAATTTGGAGCCGGACATGGACATGACCTGGCCGACTTCGACACCTACCACAGAGTTCGCGGTCTTCGTTGGCCGGTCGTCGACGGAAAAGATACTCCGTGGCGCTTCAACGTCAAGTACGATCCGTACGCCAGAAAACATGCCAAACCGGGTGAAGAGTTCGCCTTCTATGGACCGGCTCTCAAAAAGATCAAACGAGGTAACCTCAAAAAGATCGATCCGAGTCTTGGAAAGATCGCTCTGCCAAACAAAGCGAAGATATTCTTCAGACCATATATGGATCCGACAGAGATTCCGGACAACGAGTACGATACATGGCTCTGTACGGGACGCGTCCTCGAGCACTGGCACAGCGGTACGATGACGATGCGTGTTCCCGAGCTATACCGTGCGGTACCGGAGGCACTATGCTTTATGAACCCCAAAGATGCCAAGGCAAAAGGGCTCAAGCAGGGAGATATGGTATGGATTGAAAGCCGACGCGGAAAAGTAAAAGCACATATCGAAACACGTGGACGTAACCGACCGCCGAGAGGCTTGGTATTCGTACCTTGGTTCGATGAGCGTGTCTTCATAAACAAAGTGTGCCTTGACCACACTTGCCCGATGTCCAAACAGACCGACTACAAAAAGTGTGCGGTCAAGATCTATAAAGCGTAAGAGTCTCTATCGCAGAGGATTCGCTCCTTTGCGATAAAATATATGCGGTTTTTTAAATCGCAAAAGAAATTCAATATAAAGGTGGATTGAGTCTTTGAACACTCAAAATCCGAAAAAAGATACCAAGCCCAAAATAAGTGAAAGACGGCGCTTTTTGACCATCATGGCCCAGAGCATCGGTCTCTCGGCACTCGGGGGGCTGATATGGACCGGTTATGTGGAGGAGGCAAAAGCTTCACCTCTTCTACTTCGACCGCCCGGAGCGCTAAAAGAGCCCGACTTCCTACGCATGTGCATAAAATGCGGACAGTGTGCGGAGGCGTGCCCTTACGATACGCTCCTTATGGCAAAACCGGGGGACGGTCTGCCGATGGGAACGCCCTATTTCATTCCCAGGGATATTCCGTGCTATATGTGTACGGATATTCCATGTGTGCCCGTATGTCCGACGGGTGCGCTAGACCAAAAGTCTGTCTCGAGTAACGAGGGTGGTAGAGAGGTGCTCGATATAAACAAAGCGAGGATGGGGCTTGCGATAATAGATCACGAGTCCTGCATAGCCTACTGGGGCATCCAGTGCGATGCCTGCCATCGTGCCTGTCCTCTGCTCGATGAAGCGATAACCCTGGAATACGTCAGAAACGAGCGTACCGGGAAACATGCAAAGCTGATACCCGTAGTTCATGCCGACTACTGTACAGGCTGCGGTCTATGCGAGCATGCTTGCGTAACGGAAAAGGCTGCTATTTTCGTTCTACCCAGAGATGTAGCCATGGGAAAACCGGGAGACTTCTATGTCAAAGGGTGGAGCAAAAAGGACCAGGAGAGAATAAAGGAGAGAAACCTCGGCAAACTGCAGACAAAAACAAAGATGAGCGAGAAGAGGGCTGAAGATTACCTGAATATGGATGAGGGGCTGTTCGATGAGTAGAATACTTAAAATGCGTTACCTTATATTGCGCAGAATAACTCAAATCGGGCTCCTCTTTCTCTACTTTTCGGCAAATGCGTACGGCTGGAAGATTTTGACGGGAACACTCAGCTCCTCGACACTCTTTCAGACGATACCATTGGCCGATCCTTTCGCCATACTGCAGATGCTCTCTGCAGGAGCGTTGATGGGAGTTAACGTCTTTATAGGCGCCGCTATCGTCACTCTCTTCTACGGAATAATCGGAGGAAGAGCCTTCTGCAGCTGGGTCTGTCCGGTGAACATGGTTACAGACCTTGCCAACTGGCTCAGACGTAAACTTCTTCTCGATAAAGCGGAGAGAAAAGTCTGGGTCAGCCGAAACGCTCGCTACTGGGTGCTCGTACTTTCTCTGATCGTTTCTGCGATCACGGGACTTGCGGCATTCGAACTGGTCAGCCCTATAACCATCTTCAACCGGGGAGTCATCTTCGGTATGGGGATGACGGGCGGAGTGCTTCTGGCGATATTTCTTTTCGATCTCTTCGGGGTCAAAAACGGCTGGTGCGGTCATATCTGCCCTCTGGGAGGATTCTACTCCCTTATAGGGCGTTTCAGCCTCATAAGGGTACGCCACAACCAGCCAAACTGCACACTCTGCATGAAGTGCAAAGAGGTCTGTCCGGAGAGTGAAGTTCTTTTTATGATAGGTAAGAAGAGTACTACGGTCAATATGGGAGAGTGCGTCAACTGTGCACGCTGCATAGAGGTGTGCGACGATGACGCTCTCGGGTTTAGTATAAGAGATTTTGCAACAACTGAAGCCAAAGGAGATAACCGATGAAAAAGATGATTCTAATGGCACTTTCCGCTGCATTGGTACTGGGCATGAGCGCCTGCGCCAACAAAGCGAAAGAGAGTGCCGTACAGATGGATGAGCAGGAGCTCAACTCTGCCAACGCGCCGATAGTGACGGAAGAGGAGCTTGGACTTAGAAAAGAGAACCTCTATACGGAGCAGACTACCGCACCGGTAAAAGCCGAATACACTTCGGCTGCACCCGGAGCCGCTAAAAAGTTTCAGCGCTCTTATGAAAATGCGCCTCCGCTGATACCGCATAGCGTCGACGGACTGCTTCCGATAAAAAAAGAGAACAACGCATGTCTTGGCTGCCATATGCCTGACGTAGCAAAGAGTGTAGGTGCCACACCTATTCCAAAAACTCACTTCATGGACTTTAGAAGTCAGAAAATGCTCGATCACCTGGCCGAGCAGAGATTCAACTGCTCTCAGTGCCACGTTCCGCAGGCAAACGTTCCTACGCTTGTCAAGAACACTTTCGAGCCCGATTTCAGAAATCCGGGCGAAAAGAGCAGTTCAAACCTTATCGATACACTCAACGAAGGTGTTAAATAAGATGGTTGACGAAGGGAGAAGAGGTATTTTCACCTCTCTCTCCTCGGCTCTGAGGGGGGAGAAAAAGAGTAGCGAAACTCCTGTTCGCCCCCCATACAACAACGATCCCGATCTTTTTTCCAGACTCTGTCCCGAATGCGAAGAGAAACCGTGTGCCAGAGTGTGCGAAGAGGATATTATCGAAATATGTGAGAACGGGACACCGAAACTTCTTTTCCAAAAGAGGGGTTGTACATTTTGTGACGAATGTTTGAAAGCTTGCGACAAAGGTGTATTGAGTGATGCCTCCCTCCCTTTCATAAAAGCTTCGGTAGAGATAGATATACTAAAATGTATGGCATGGCACGGAACCATCTGCAGCAGTTGCAAAGACCCATGCCTTGAAGATGCTATAAAATTTCTCGCACTTTTTAGGCCTGAAATCGAGCCGGAGAGATGCACTGCATGCGGTTGGTGCATACCTGTATGCCCTGTCGATGCCATAAAAATTCAAACACTTTAAAAAAGGAAATACGCATTATGATAAAGCAGCTTACTCTTTTTTTAAGCGTCACCTTTCTCTCTTTCGCAGCAACCGTCGTAAAACCGTACGCTACGATAGAAGTTGACGGAAATGTAGTAGAAACGGTAGTTAAAGGAGATAGACTCTACGCCGCTACGGATGCGGGAAAGCTGGAGGTTTACGACTGGAAAAAGCGTAAACTTCTCTATGATGTCAAATTCGAGAAGATTCAAGATTTTATGGGTGATGAGATAGATCCAAAGGTTTTTTGTGTCGATGTAGACAAGAGTGAAAAGAGAGTGTTGATACTTGTACAGGATGAAGATGGAGAGAGAATACTCTACATAAAAGAGGGTACAAAGCTCAAACGCCTGATAGATAAAAAGGCGCATATCTCCATGCGTGAAGTACGATTTGTAGATGATGACCATCTTTTGATCGCTACAATGAGCGACGATCTCATACTTTACGAAATATCTTCAGGTAAAGAGATTTACGAAAAGAAACTGAGCCTCTCCGTATTTTCCGACTTTCAGTTGAATGAAGATCATACCAAAGTGGCCAGTTCCTGCGAATCGGGCAAAGTCTATATCAACGATGTAAAGAGCGGAAAGCTTCTAAAAACTTTGGAAGGGGGCAACAAGGATAACGTCTTCAAAGTGGACTACAAAAACGAGAGCGTACTTGCCTGCGGACAGGATAGAAAAGCGGTTCTATACAGGCTTCCTTCAGGTAGTATGACCATTTACAATACTGACTTTCTCGTATATGCCGGAGCCCTCAGCAATGATGCGACTATGAGTGCATTCGGGATAAACGAGCAAAACGATATAGGTATTTACGACAATAGAACAAAAGAGATGAGATACCGCCTTGTCGGCCAGGAGTCGACACTGAACACTATCGTATTCATCAACGACAAAGAGCTGATAAGCTCGAGTGACGACAACAAAATTTTATTATGGAGGATACCATGAATATTTCAAGCATCGTAGTACAGGTTAGACAAGAGCATGTCGAGGAGGTGGTCGAAGCACTGAAAGAGGCGGACTTCTGCGACTACCACTTCCATGACAAATCGATAGGTAAAATCATAGTGACGGTGGAGGGCGAAGGAGTCGGTGAAGAGATAGAGAAGGTAAAGAAGATACAGGCAGTTCCCCATGTTATTGCCGCAGATATGATGATGGCTTATAGTGAAGAGGAGTTGGAAAAGGAGCGCTCGAAACTTGAAATGGGCGCGAACGTTCCAGAGATGCTGAACGACGACACAATAAGAGCCGAAGATATCGTTTACCACGGTGACTTGAAGAAGATGAAGTTTTAAAGAAGTCTCAAAAACTCCTCTTCACAAAGGGGTGCACTGTAGAGATACCCCTGACAGAGAATAGCAGAGTCCAACTCTCTTAATCTTTCTCTTTGCTCTTTGGTCTCCACCCCTTCGGCTATAACATCGTAATCGAACTGTCTGGCAATATCCAAAATCGCCTTTACAAGCGTTACGTCATCTTCATCTTTCAAAATATCTCGAATGAAAGATCTGTCTATCTTGATGGTTTCAAACTCGAATCTCTTCAGATAGGAGAGTGAAGAGTAGCCGGTACCGAAATCGTCTATCATGAAACCGATGCCAATCTCTTTGAAACGATCTATAAGCTCTTTTGCACGGTCGCTATCCTCTATAAGAACGCTTTCGGTTATTTCGAACTTGATTTTCGAAGGGTCGACTCCGCTCTCTTCGACTATTTTGGACGTCTGTTCGTAAAAACCGCTGTAACGAAGCTGCTTCGGACTCAGGTTTAGACTGATATAGGGCATATCCCCTCTCGCTTTTTCCCACCTTCTGCACGTCCGACAAGCCTCCTCTATCACCCAACGTCCAATCTGATGAATGAGCTGCGACTCTTCCGCTACGGGAATGAACTCCGATGGCATTATCGTTATACCGCTTGGGTGTCTCCACCTCAGCAGTGCTTCAGCTCCTACGACTTGGCCGGTTGAGATCTCCACTATAGGCTGGAAATAGAGTTTCAACTCGTTGCGGTCCAGTGCATGTCTAAGCTCTTTTTCCATCCTTATACTCTTTTTTATCTGCTCATCCATGAACTCTTCATAAAAGCTCGTAACGCCCCGTCCTAGCTTCTTCGCATGGTACATCGCTATATCGGCGCACCTTAAAACCTCATCCAAAGACTCCCCTCTGGTTCCTATCATAACCGCCCCTATACTAGTAGAGAGAAAGAGTTTGTGCTTCTCTATCTCAAAAGGCTGTGCCAAAGCTTTGTGAATCTTCTGGCTGACAAGAAGGGTGTGATTTACACTCATGGAGAGATCTTCTGAAATCATCGGTAAAAATATTATGAACTCGTCTCCTCCGAGTCTGCATACGGTGTCGCTTTTTCTAAGAACCTTAAGAAGTCTCCTGGCACTCTCTTTGAGAAGTTCGTCGCCGACGTTATGCCCGTATGTATCGTTTACATGCTTGAATCTGTCCAAATCGAGAAAAAGGAGTGATGAGTAGAGTTTTTTTCTGCCGGCTTGGGCGATCTGCGAATCGTATCTGTCCCCAAGCAGCTTTCTGTTGGGTAGCGAGGTCAGTGAGTCGTGATATGCCAGAAACTCCGCCTTTTCAAGCGCTTCATGCTCCGCACTCTTATCCTCCACCGCACCTATGGCTCCTTCGAGTCTGCCGGATGAGTCAAAAAGCGGAGCCACCGTGGCGCTCACCCAAATCTCTTTTCCGCTCAACATACTTGCATAGGGACCGTCATACTTCAGCGTACGCCGCTCGTCCAACACCCTTTTAAGAAGTTTTTTGAGATTCTCATCTTTTATATCGTACAGATCGAGTCCTATAAGCCTCTCCCGCGGTACCCCAAGCAGCTCACTGAATGCTCTGTTGCACTCGACTATCTTCAAATCTCTGTCATAGTTGAATATTCCTGCAGGCGTCTGCTCCAGAATCATTTTCATTCGCTTTTGCAGTTTGGATAACTCACCATGCTGCCTGATTCCCTTTTGTAGAATTACACCTATCTGTCTGATACTCATTATCAACAGAACACCGTACAGAAGCAAAGCGGCGAAAAAGAGCGTATAGTAGAGCCCTCCTTCAAAAAGAACTCTTATAGCAAGCGGCAGAAGCAGTGCAGTTACGTAGACTTCGGCGACAGGCCTGTCTATGGCAAGGTTAACGGCACTTGCAGATGCCATAAGAATGATGAAAATAGCGAAAACCGCCTCATAATGGGGTAGACCGGAGGGGTAGAACAAAAAAGATGCGACACCCCACAAAGCGGCCATCAAAAGAGCCTCTTTGCGGAATGTTCGGTATCTCTCTTCGAAAGGTTTTTGCATATCCGAACATCTCTTCCACGCCTTTAGCAGACGAAAGAGTGCCACTGCAACTACACTTACATACCAGACTCCAAGTATGTAAGGATTGACTATATCGTGAAGTAGAAAAAGGAGTGCCGAGGCCAAAACTATTATGGCACTCATCGTGACGGGAGCCTTTTTGCACAGAGTCACCAGAAGATGCTCTCTCAAAAAGAGGTGCAGAACCTGATCTTTAGGCGCAAAATAGCTATAAATCCCCTCCAAAAGAGCCTTCAACTTTTCAAACATAAAACTCCACTACTCCGCCAAAGACTCTTTGCACCCTTTGGCCCCTTTCATATGCTTGACGATATGGTTGGCTATAGCGTAACCGTGATTTAGCCCCAGTGC
>JALSPH010000119.1 GCA_026986055.1 Campylobacterales bacterium | reverse complement strand
TCGTTACCTCTATCAACTTATCGGTTTCCCAGTATCTGTATGCATTCTCTTTGATTTTTGCAAAAAGTCTCGCCCGGGCCTCTTTGTAAGATGCAAACAGCAGCGACTTTGCACCCTCTTCTATAGCCTTTTTTGCGTCTCTTTTGCCAAACCAGGGGATCTTTTGCGAAAAGGAGAGAGAGTTGGTCTGCATTCTTTCAAGCGATCGGTTGGTCGGATCGTCGACTCTTATATCGTTGATTCCCAGGCTCAGCACGGGATCGTCGAAATTTTTGGATCTTTGTATAGCGTAGTCTGCTGCTGCAATACGCAGTTTTATAGCTTCAAGAGCCGGGTGTTTCTGCCGCGCCGACTCTATGAGCTGCGGCAGCGTGGCCGCACTTAGAGTGGCAGCCAGCAGAACCGGAATAATGAACCTTAACATCTAAGCTCCTATAGGTTGAAAGAGGTTTTGAAGCGGTACTTTTTACCTTTATCCGTCGTTACGAAGATGTGTACCTGCCAGGTACCGCCCATAGCCGCATTGAAAGTCGCTTCATACGTTCCGTTGCCAAGTGGCTTCGCTTTGGCCTTGGACTCCATATAGGGCATTCCGGGCATGGCGGGCATGAAGATTTTGAGAGCCACTTTGGCATTATCTAACGGTGTGGACGCCTTGTAGAGCTTGAGTTTAAGATGGTTCACTCCCGGTGTCAGAGGTTTCTCTGAAACCAACTCCACTTTCAATCCTTTCTGTTTAAGCGACTTGGTAAAGGCTGCCGCCTGAAGTGACGTGAATGCAAGAGCGATGCTCAGCAAAAGTGCGGATATTCTCATGTTGTACTCCTTGTTTCAATCTGTTTCGGTAGTGCTATTTTAAAGAGGCAGTGTGTAAAGAGTGTGGATTAGCTTTTATGATAGAATCTATGTATGAAAATATTGCTGCTTGAAGATGACACCTTGATGGCCGAGCTTATAGCGGAGCATCTAAAAGAGAGTGGGCATGAAGTTTTCCACTTTCTTGACGGAGAGAGTGCCGAAGATGCGATTTTGTCCCAGAAGTTCGACCTCTTGCTTTTGGATGTCAACGTTCCGGGAATAAGCGGTTTCGAGCTGCTTGAGTCAATGCGAAAAAGAAAAGATTTCACCCCTGCCGTTATGATAACCTCAAGAAATACGAGCAGAGATCTTAAAGAGGGATTCGATCTTGGGTGCGACGACTATATAAAAAAGCCTTTCGAATTCGAAGAGCTCGATGCGAGGATTTCACATATAGTGCGTGTTTACGGGCTTGAAAAAGATGACTCTTTCAACCTTGAAGAGGGAATCCTTTTCGAGCCAAAGCGCCACAGACTCGTCGTAGACGGCAAGATGGTCTCTCTTACGCCCAAAGCTTCCGAAATACTGCTATATCTCTACAAAAACAGAGGCCGTATCGTCTCTAAGGAAGAGCTTGTGCAAAATCTCTGGAGTTACGATGAAATGCCTACGGAGGCAACGCTTAGAAGCTATATAAAGGTTCTAAGAAAGTATGTGCCTCAAATAGTGACCGAAAGGGGGGTCGGCTATGGCTTTGAGGCCATATGAGAAGAGATCTCTCTTTCGCTTCATGGCGATCTACCTCGGGGCTGTTTTGTTGGTATTGTCGACATTTTCCATACTCTTTTACAAGATAGATTCCGAGTCTATAAAAGAGAGAGTATATTCCAACCTCAGAATGACGGCGATGGAGATATCGGCTTCTGCCGTCGATGCGCAGATGCAGGGAAAAGAGTTCAAGATACCCTCTTCGATAGGTTGCGACTATTTGTTGCTTGATAAAGATGGAAAAGTTTTGCAAGGGTGCATAACCGAAAAGATAGATCTTTCAAGAGAGGAGTACGTAAAAAACGGGTGCGCATACTATGTCGACCGCAGTGCCAGGGGCCATTTGGGAATAGAATATATAGTTGTAAGAGACTGCTCTTTGAAAGGAGAGATTGCTCTGAGTCTAAAGAGGGTTCTTATGGCCGCTGCTGCGGCTTTTGGCTTTTTGGTGCTTGTGGGGTGGTACCTCGGGCGGCTATTTTTGAAACCTATGCGAGAAAAGATAGACTCTATGGACCGCTTCATACACGACAGTACCCATGAACTGAACACTCCGGTCACTACGATGCTTCTGGCTCTTCAGAAGATCGAAAAAGGTGAGTGTAAACCCACATATCTTAGAGCGTTGCAGATGAGCGGAAGGCTTATTTCGAGAGTCTATGAGGATCTTACCTTTCTTTTGACGAAAGAGCGGCAGTCGGATGAGAGCCGACCCGTTTCGGTAGATGTTTCTCAAGTCTGTAAAGAGTCTCTTGAGTTTTTCTCCATTTTAGCCGAGCAAAAAGGTATAAAGATAATCTCCGATCTCAAACCGTGCACCATAGAAGCGGACCCGCACCACATAGAGCTTTTGGTGAAAAATCTGATAGACAACGCCATAAAATATACCAGACCGAAAGGAGAGGTGAGAGTTACGCTCGAGTCATGCAGACTTGTAGTCGCAGATACCGGGGTAGGGATAGAGAGAGCGAAACTGAAAAGTATATTCGAGCGTTTCGAGAGGGCCAACGATATCGAAGGAGGGCTTGGAATAGGTCTCGATATCGTAGCTACGATATGCAAAATCTACGGCTTCAACATTGACGTTGAATCGAAAGAGGGAGCAGGAAGTACCTTCGCTGTAGATTTCACTTCGCAGCGGATGGAAAAGAGGCCAAAATCTTCCTGACAACACTGTTTATATAAGCGATCCTCTCTTCCGGAGTTTTGAAGTCGTGGAGCAGATCCGTCGCAGTGCCTCTGAAGAAGACCTTTTTAGTCGTCGGGTCTATGGCGTCTATGACGATTTGCGCTTCGTTGTAGACATATTCATATCTGGTAGGTATGTAGGGAGGTCCCCAAAATCCATAGTCGTACGGGTATATTCCGACAGAGTCGTAGTCGTTTACTATCTCTTTTATTTTTGTTACGTCCGTATGGAACGCCACCAGAAAGTCCGCCCTCTCTTTCGGTACGCTTTTGTAGCCTTTCTCTTCGAGAGTACTCTTTATGGCTCGTTTGAGCCTCTCTTGAGTCAGCGTGATAACAGAAGAGTCGTTGGGAACGACGACCGCGAAACTCTTTAACTTTTCAAAGTCAAATTGCGGGTTG
>JALSPH010000118.1 GCA_026986055.1 Campylobacterales bacterium | reverse complement strand
CTGCATAGAGTAGAGACGCGAAGCCTGGGGAATTCTAAAACCGTTTGCGTAGCGAAGATATATGTTGCTCTTTTCGTCAGGCCTGAAACTGAGTGAAAACTTGGGGCTAAGATGGGAGAAGTTGTCGGTTCTATCGGCCGGCCTGAAATATTTTCCGGAAGCGTCGTAACTGTTTGGATCTAGGTTGTTTTTGTAGTCGTATCTGTTGTAGTCGTAACGAAGCCCGAGTGTCACCATCAGCTCTTTTGTAAGGTCTATTTCAGTGTGAATGTAAGGTGCGAGGGCTATATAGTCGACATTGTAGTCATACAGTGGGCCGGCAAGGTATGTGGTAGACCCGCTCCAGTTGGTTACATTTATGTCGAAGTCCTGGGTATATTTTAGGTCGGAATTCGTGTATTCTGCATCTAACCCTCCTATGATGCGCCCCCAGGATGCGTCATACCTGTTTCTTTGCAGTAGGCCGACGGTCATCAGTTTGTTGTCGTTTCTGGGCAGGTTGGCGTTCCAAGTCGCAACATATCTGTTACGGTTATATCGCAGGTACGGCGTGAGAGATAGTTCGAGATTTTCATATCTGAAGCTGCTGAACTCGGCACTCAATCTTGCATAATCGAATTTTCTCTTTACATCGGTAAGTTCAAGAGCTTTGAAGTAGTTCGGGTCGTCGCTTGCGGCTTTGGAGCCATCTTCAATGTTTTTGTAGTCGTTGAAGCTGTCCGCCTGCTCGGCCTCCGTTTTACTTGCATTGAATATCACTTTAAGAGCGTCATCTTCATTAAGAGTCTTGTCGTATCTAAAGTTCAGTTCTGCACGTTCACTTGTGGTATGGTCACGCCAGCCGTCGCTGTGAAGAAGTTTGACTCCCGCTCTATAGCCGCTATCTTCTCCTGCAGGGCCTGATGTTTGAGCCGAAACGGAGCCGTAGCCGTAACTTCCTCCTATACCTTTTACTGCACTCTCTTTTATATTCGACGGTGCGGGAAGAGACTCTACGTCTATAACTGCAGCTACGGCGTCAGAGCCGTAAAGCGCGGTTCCGGCACCTTTGAGCACTTCGACGGAAGTTGCCGAACCGAATGTAGTATATGCCAAGCCGTTATGGTTGAAAAAGCCAGAAGATTGCACCGGTATGCCATCTTGCATGAAAAGATAGTATGGACCCGTATTGATCGGCAATCGAATCGATGTCATATGGCCAAAGATCGACCCGGTCTGCTCTATGCGAACTCCGGCAAGGGAGTTTAGAAGATCTTTTTGGTAAACGACTTGGTCGAGCTCTATCTCCTCTTTCTCTTTTACGCTGACACTTATCGGAAGTTTTGTAACGGACTCCTCTTCACCTGTCGCTATAACGCTGACGGGTGCCAGCTCCGTACTCTCTTGTGCACCGAAAAGTGATACGGCTGCAGCCAAAGAGAGTAGAAGTATCGACTTTTTACTCATGATATGCTCCTCTTGGAAAATTCGTCCGTTATTGTGACAAACCTCTGTTAAGTGAGCATTAATTCATTATTAAATAAAATCTTTGGTCAAATCATTTCAGTAAGAGTCGCTGTTTTTACTTGAAAATAGTAGAAGAGAGAAGAGCCGCCGAAGCGGCAGGATAGATGTGAGGCTATTTTTGTATAAATTTGCCGCACCCTTTTTGGGGAGTGCCGCCAAATTTCCTAACTTCTCTTGCCGTACCGTCTTTTGCGATGACTTGGCGTTTGCACTCATCTTTTTTTACGCAGTCGGGATTTTCGCAGCCGATATCTTCGGGTACCTGTTGTTGGGCCATTGTGCCTCCTTTTTTGCGAAATTATATTGTAACTGCTACAATAGAAGGCTTATGAATCGATAGTAATAGTCAAAGTTTTCGGAGGAGTCAATCAAAGGAGTAAAGTTTGTTCTACACTACGATACACACGATACATCTGCTGGCCGCCTTCATATATGGAGGCTTCCTTTTTGTGGATATTCTTTTTCTGACAAAGATGCAGAAGAGTTTAGGCGGTGAAAAGGGTGCCGAGTGCCGTGAAGCGATAATGGTACACGTAAGAAAAGTGGTTCCGTACGCCCTTTTTACCGTTGTCGGTACAGGTATCATCATGTTTCCCCATATTTTCGGCAAGGTTGGAGAAGATGGGATGACCAATATGCAGATGGTTCTGCTTTTCAAGGCATTTCTCGGGCTTTGGCTTGGACTCCGCGGTTTTATGCAGAAGGTTTTCAAGATAAACCCTTGGCTCTTTAAAAGCCACTACTTTCCCTTCACTCTCGTTGTAACCATCATAATACTCTCGCAAATCATGTGGGTGGTATAGGAGTTTTTTCAATGAAAAAAGTGTTGATCTTCAGTGGAGCGGGGCTTAGTGCGGAAAGCGGTATAAGGACCTTCAGAGACTCCGACGGGCTTTGGGAAGAGTACGACGTGATGCAGGTCTGTTCGACTCAGGGGTGGGAAGCGGACAGAGAGCTCGTTACGAAGTTTTACAACGCAAGAAGAGCAGACCTTGAGAGCAAAAAACCAAATCCGGCCCACTACGCTATCGCAAGGCTTGAAGAGCGCTTCGGCGATCGCATCTGGAACCTTACCCAAAATGTCGACGATATGCTCGAGAGAGCCGGATGTAAAAATGTCATACACCTGCACGGTACCTTGAGAGATCTGCGCTGCGAGTCGTGCGGCCATGTTTGGGATATCGGCTACCGTGAACAGAGCGATGAAGAGATGTGCCCCGAGTGCGGCAGCTACTCGGTACGCCACAATGTCGTGATGTTCGGTGAAGCGGCACCCGCTTACAGGTTCATTCAGCGCGCGGTAGATGAGAGTTCGCTTTTCGTTGCCATTGGGACGAGCGGGCAGGTGATAGACATAGTTACAATCGCTACGGAGTTCGCACACTCCATTCTCATAAATCCAAACAGGGAGATGTACGTAACCGCTTTCGGATCGCACGAGCGTTACATAGATGAGTATTTTGAAACCTTTTTGCAAAAAAAAGCGGGTGAAGCGGCATTGGAGATGGAGGAGATGGTAACGAAATTTTTGGAGGGGTGAAGGAGCCGCAAAATAAATTTGGCCCCTTCAAAGAGAGTCTATTCGATAATACGAATCTCCACCCTTCGGTTCTTTGCACGCCCCTCTTCGGTAGAGTTTGAGGCAACCGGGTCCGCTTTCCCT
>JALSPH010000117.1 GCA_026986055.1 Campylobacterales bacterium | reverse complement strand
TGTGATCGTGTTGAAGGGGAAATACTCTCATGAATTCGCCGGTGAATACCATGTATGCAATGTTGAGTCTCTCATCTACTTTCAGAAGCTCTTTGTCGAGCTTGCCTCTTTCGGCCGGTCTCTTCCTTGCCGCCTCTTCTACCGCTTTTTGGAGCTTGTAGTTTCCGTTTTTATCGAAAATGTCTATAAAGGCGAAATATTTCTCGTTCTCTGGCATTCCAAGCATCCTTTTTACACCCGGATGGTTCACTTTTATGAGCTTGATTCTCTTCCAGTAGGAAGGTTTTGCCGTCATTCCCAGAATGATCTGGTTGTGTGTAAGGCCCAGCATCTTATCTGAACCGTGTATTTTGTTGAGAATATCTATGGCAGTAGAATCTATGGGCTTGATCCTCCCGTCGGGTCCCTGCAAAAGTATGGATCCGAAGTTGTCCGCATGCTTTTTGTCTATCTTCTTTACGGTATCGATGATCTGTTTCATATCAATTACTGGGTGGTTATGTCCGGCATGGGTGTCGGCTGCCATAAGGTTGTTGGAAAAGAGCATAGCAAGGGTCACCGCTACTGCGGCAGCACCCGTCTTGGCACTTTCTATATACCTTGTCCTTGCCAGTTTTCCAAAGCGTCCGTATGGGTTGAAAAGGTTCAAAAAGAGACCGACTGCAAGAAGTATATATCCTATATATGTAGGCCATTTACCCGGGTCGTGGTTTACGGATAGGACTGTACCTTTCTCATCCTGGTCGTAGCTCGATTGGAAAAACTTGAAACCACCATACTCCAGAGTGTTGTTCATATAGATTCTGTATGGCATTTTGACTCCATTCTTTTCGTCGTAAAGTATCACGTGGCTCTCATATGAGGATGGGCTCATCGAACCGGGGTACTTCTCCATGACGAAATCTTCCAAGTAGAGATAAAATGGCAATGTCAACTCTTTCGAGCCCCACTCAAGAGCCACTTTTATATCTCCAAAGTCTACATTTTCAGTAAATCCTTTGAACCTTTTACCCATTCCCATAAGAGTAGCTTCCTTTTTCTTGCCGTCGTACTCCACTTCGACTATGAGAGCTGAAAGAGGCTTGTCCATTTTCAGTGCCATCGTACTCTTGTACTCGCTTTTTGGTATAAGTTTTTTAACTCCCTTCGACAAAGCCATTTGTGGGACCATCTGTATGCCGTTGACCATATACATCATCTTGACTTTGAACGGGTGCTCTTTACCCGCTTCAAATACCCCTTTGCTCTGGTCCTGCATTTTGAACCAACCGATATCTATGTTGGATTTGAAGAAGAATTTGCCATCTTTCATAAATATTCTGATGTAAGGCTTCACCAAACCGGAAGGGTCATCTTTTCCGAACATCATTACGTAAGGTCCAAGGTCGGTATACTCACCTTCGTTAAGAAAGTACTTTTCGGGTCCTGACGGAGTTACGACCGTATATACGACTATCGGGTGACCGTTCGGATCTTCGACAGCCGTCTGAATGGCATCTTTTATGAAATCTTTGTATTTTACGTCCAGCCTCTTGCCGTCGACATCGAGTGAAATATCGAAGTCGTTACCTCCGATTGCGGACATGAAAAGCTTCTTTTCGGTATGAAAGATCTTTCCGCTTTTGTCCGTTGCAGTTACTTGAACGAAGGAGTCTGCAGAGAGCATCCTGTTTTCGCTTGTCCCCTCTCTTATATGCAGAATACCCTCGTAACCGAAGTACCTTGTCATACCGGATCCAAGCAGTATGAAGAGAAAACCGACGTGGAAAATGAAAGCCGGAAGTTTTTTTCGTTTGTAAAGCTTGAAACGTATGATGTTTCCGACCAGGTTCAATGCAAGTAGAACTTGTAGAACTTCGAACCATCTTGCACCGTAAATCAATGCCCATGCAGTCTCCGTACCGTAATCGTTCTCTATGAACGTTCCTACGGCAATGGTGACGGCGAATATTACGGTAAGCGTCACCATCGTTTTCATGGAGATCAGCAATGACCATGCAGACTTTAAAAGATTTGACATAAGACCCCTTTGATATAATTTTTCTACAGCCCCAAAAGAAGATCTTCGTTAAGGATGCAACTTTGCACTTTTATAAGATCCACTTTTAGTACTATCACAGCAGTACTTTATATCTTTGTAGATAATAGTACAAGTCATAAAAAGTATCAGTAGATAAATTTTACTTTAAATTAAGAAGTGCCGATTCGTAAAAGTTATAACTTATGCTCTTTTTCATAGAAAACATCTATTTTTGCGATCTTCCACTCCCCCCGGCTCTTTTTTAGAGTGTATTTTACCTTATAATATTTTTTGGCAGGCGGATAAGCCTCTTTCGTCTCGTTTTTTCCTACAACTCTGAAATATTTATAGACCCAAACTTCATCGGTTAAAACTTCCGCCTCGTTTCCCTTTTTTACCACTTTCCCAAAAGAGATATCGAGTAGTTTGGCGTCCATATAGAGGTTATTTTCCTGCCACGATTTTATCCAAATAAAGAGCTTTTGCGCAACTCTTTCATTGGCATACTTTTCAAATTTCTTTTTATCTTCAAATTTTCTTAAAAAGTCCGGATCTTTCGCAGCATCTATCAGCATAAAATTGTACGAAATTATCACCTTTTTTATCTTTGCATCATCATTTGTCGATGCCCCGTAAAGTGAAACGGAAAATAGTAGCGGGAGGGTTAAAAGGCAAAAGAGCCTTTTAAAACCGTCAAGGAAGCGGATCGACAGGGTCATATCCGGCTCCATTGTCTGCATATGAGTATGATTGGCTTCTATGGCAACCGCCACCGCCACAGCTTGGTGCATAAATATTACTATTGCTAATGGCAGTAGATGGATTGGCTTTTTTGTATCCTTTTATTCTAAGTTGCAGTGTGCCGTTGTAGTTGTAGTTGTATGGTTCAGGGAAGTTGGTATAGCCTATGAGCCTTGAAACGGGAGAGCCGTGAGGTACCGCTACGTGACACTCTACGCATGCGAAACTGAATCTTGCCATTCTCCATCCCCACTGCTTGTGCGGATAGTTAAGGTTGTGGCAGTTAGCGCAGAAGAGGTCGGGTACGGTACCGTCAGCTTGAATATCTCCTGTAGTAAAGAGGGTTCCGTCAGGTTTAACGGGCCAATATTTGTTTGGGCCTTTGAGCATGAATTTGTAGCTCGATCCGTGAGGC
>JALSPH010000116.1 GCA_026986055.1 Campylobacterales bacterium | reverse complement strand
CACCGAACTCGATATACTCCTCCAATTCCTTCAAACCGTACTCTGCAGGAAACCTGGAGGCAAAAACGAGCTTCAACATATATTTTTGAACCGCATCGTCCACATGTATACCGCTTAGCTCTTTTTGCATACTCTCTATCTCATCGACACCCGCCACCTGAGAGATCTGCTCAAAACCTTTGGCGGCCACCCTGCTTACCACTTCAAACTCCTCTTCGATAGTGTTGTAACCCACATCGACTTTGAGCATGAAGCGGTCGAGCTGAGCTTCGGGCAGGCGGTATGTACCCTCCTGCTCTACGGGGTTTTGGGTAGCGAGCACCAAAAACGGGCGTGCCACTTTGTAGCTCTCTTCGGCGATCGTCACCTGTCTCTCTTGCATCACCTCAAGCAACGCAGACTGAACTTTCGCCGGTGCTCTGTTGATCTCGTCGGCTAGCAGAAGGTTTGTAAAAACAGGACCGTGCTTTATCTTGAACTCACCGCTTTTTTGATCGTAAATCTCCGTTCCGGTTATGTCGCTCGGAAGCAGATCGGGAGTGAACTGTACCCTTTTGAACTCCAATCCTAAAGAGCCTGCCAGTGCGTTAACGGCCGTAGTTTTTGCAAGTCCCGGCACCCCTTCTACCAGCAGATGCCCTTCGCACAGCAGTGCTATGAGCATAGAGTCCACCAAATGCTCATGACCTACAATTACCTTGAAAACCTCTTTTTTTATAGCCTCGACTCTTTCGTTCATTTAAATATCCCTTTTAAAGTGTTCTAATCTGTATGTAATTATATATCCGTGCCGCTAACGAAGACAAATTGATAGTAAACGAATAGTAAACGCACTGATTTGGACAAAATAAATACTTTTCGTTTATTGTTTACAATCTTTACAAAAATGACGATATAGATTGCAGTGCAACTTTAAAAATATAGAAGTGAAATTTATGAAAAACTTTGTGAAGATTATAAAAAGCAGCAAGATACTTTTTCCGGTCCTTGTAACATCGATATTTCTCGGTGTTTTTTTATTCTATTATATTCCCTATATTATGGAAGAGGGTCTGGTTAAAAATATCGTTCGCCACTCCAAAAACGCCGTAGAAAGGCTTCAGATGGAGCGCGAATACTACACGCTTTCAGTCGTAAGAGACGTGAAGAAGTTCGCTCCTCAGCTAAAATTTGACTACAACCACGAAGGAGTTGACGGAAAACTGCCCTTTCCTACTACGACAATACACGATCTTAGCAGAATGTACTCCAAACGAAGCGACGTAAAGTTTTCCCTTTATAGCGAATACCCCTTTTTAAATAGAAAAGATCGCGTCCTTACACCCTTTCAGAAAGAGGCTCTAAAAAAGGTAAAAGAGAACGGAGGACTATACTATAAAAAAGATATAGTCGACGGCAAACCTGTTCTCAGAGTAGCGGTAGCCGACTATATGGTGCAGCAAGCCTGTGTCGACTGTCACAACAGCCATAAGCTGAAGAACTGGCCCTCCGACAAGTGGAAGCTAGGAGATATGAGAGGAGTTCTTGAGATAACAACTCCGATGGATAGCGCGATGGCTGAGATGTACACCTCCAGAAACAGAGTGCTGCTCGCTTCTTTGCTTATAATGCTGCTGCTTTTTGTCTACTACTCCTACCTTCTTCTAAAAAGAGAGAGCCAGCTCAATATGGAGAAGGAGGAGTTGAGCGAAGACCTAAAGGATCTTTCGGCACACTTCGACAAATATGTAATCGCTTCAAAAACGGATCTCAACGGCATTATAACCTATGCAAGCGAGAGGTTTTGCAGAATCTCCGGTTACAAAAAAGAGGAGATAGTCGGAAAGACTCACGCCATAGTCCGCCACCCCGATACCCCTAAAGAGGTTTACGAAAAGATGTGGGAGCGTATTTCAAACGACAAAACATGGGCCGGAGAGCTTAAAAACAAGAAGAAACACGGAGGTTACTACTGGGTAAAAGCGGTGGTTATGCCTCTTTTCGACCATAGAGGTCAAAAGGTCGGCTACACCTCTATAAGGCACGACATTACCGACAAAAAGAAGATAGAAGAGCTCAACAAAACCCTCGAAAAAAGAGTTGCCGAAGAGGTTGCTAAAAACAGAGAGAAAGAGAAACAGATGCTACACCAGTCAAGGCTTGCCCAGATGGGAGAGATGATAAGCATGATAGCCCACCAGTGGAGACAACCGCTCGCAGCTATAAGCTCATCTTCGCTTGCTATAGGACTGAAAGCGAAGCTAGGAAAACTCGACAAGGATACGGCTATAGAGCTTTCAACCAAAATATCCGACTACTCACAGCACTTAAGCAAAACGATCGACGACTTCAGGGAGTTTTTCAAACCCAACAAAGGAGTGGAGGAGACAACATACGAATCGCTCGTAGAGTCCGCACTATCCATTATGGAAGTATCGTTGAAAAACAAAAATATAGAAACGAAGCTTCACTTCGAATGCAAAGCGACTCTACTTACATACCCAAACGAGTTGAAGCAGGTCATTTTAAATCTATTGAAAAATGCGGAAGATGCTTTGGTCGAAAGAGATATAAAAAACCCTCTCATAGAGGTAAAAAGCTATATGGAGGGCGACAATGCCGTACTCGAAGTCAAAGATAACGCAGGAGGGGTACCGGACAACATTATCGATAAGATTTTCGACCCCTACTTCTCGACCAAAACGGAGAAAAACGGCACGGGGCTGGGCCTATATATGAGCAAGATCATCATCGAGGAGCACTGCAAAGGAAAACTGGAAGTTAAAAATGGTCCGCAAGGGGCAATTTTCAGGATAGTTATCAAGGTTGAACCATGACACACGATATAGAGAAGATAATCTCCTATAGTCGCAGACTGAGACTGCTTTACGTAGAGGATGACGAAGCGGCAAGAGTAGCCACAAGAGCCGTTCTCGACGAATTTTTCGACGATATATCAGAGGCTTCCGACGGGCAGGAGGGGGTAGAGATTTTCGAAAAAGGTAGTTTCGATCTTGTCATAACCGATATAAATATGCCTCGTATGAACGGTCTGCAAATGATCAAAAAAATTCGCAAGAGCTATCCTGATATTCCAATTCTTATACTATCTGCACATAATGAATCGGATTTTTTTATAAACAGTATCAGTCTGAACGTGGAAGGTTATCTGCTCAAACCGATAGACCTTGAGCAGTTTTTAGACATTCTCGGCAAAGTCGTGGAAAAACTCTATTTAAAAGATGAGGCTGAAAAAAACCTAAATCTTCTCAGGCAATACCAGGAGGTTACGGACGCGGGCAATATCATCTCCAAAACTGATCCGAAGGGAATCATAACCTATGTGAACGACGCTTTTTGTAAAATTTCCGAATACTCGAAAGAGGAGCTTGTAGGAAAGCCTCACAATATAGTAAGACATCCGGACACCCCGAAAGAGACATTCAAACTGATGTGGGAGACGATAAAGAGAAAAAAAGAGATCTGGCAGGGGGTCATAAAAAATAGAACTAAAACGGGAAAGTTCTACTACGTACAGACCACAATAAAACCTATTTTAGATCAAAATGGCGAAATTTTGGAATTTATCGCTCTTAGAAACGACATAACCGATATTATGAATCCAAGAAAGCAGCTTAACGATCTTATACAATCTTGCCGTGAGACTGTCGTGGTGCTTATCAAGATAGAGGGGTTTGAAGATATAGAGAAACTTTACGGCCATACTATGACCCAGGAGCTTGAAGAGGGTTTTGCCAGAAAGCTTATGGACTACATTCCGAAAGAGTGTGAGTTCGAAAAGGTATATCCGCTTGGAAACGGAGAGTACGCTTTTGCCAAAGATCAGAAAATCTGCACACATAAAGTAGAGTTCATAAAAGATAAACTCAAAATGTTTCAAGAGAGAGTCAATGAAGCAGGTATAACTCTAGGTGGGATAGAGTACGACATATCGGTACTTGTCAGCTTCTCATACGGTAAGAACGCACTTGAAAATGCCAAGTCCGGCCTTAGGGAGTTGCTGGAAAAGAAGCAGGACTTTATAGTTGCCGAAAACCTTGTCGAAAGAGACCACGATATAGCCGAGAAAAATATCCAGACACTAAAGACGATCAAAAAAGCGATAGAGAACGATAAAATAGTATGCCACTTTCAACCGATAGTGGACAACAAAACACTTCAGACAAAGAAGTACGAGTCGCTGGTAAGATTGATAGATGAAAATGGTAAAACCCTCTCTCCTTTTTTCTTCATAGAGACCGCCAAAAGCAGTAAATTCTACGCAAAAATAACATCAATGGTTATGGAGAATGCGTTTAGAGCGCTTGAAAGGACCGATAAAAAAATCTCCATCAACCTTTCGGCTCTCGATATCGAAAAAAAGAGTAGCAGAAAAGAGATATTCAGACTGCTCAAGCTCCATGAAGATAAAGCCGATAGAGTAGTTTTCGAGCTCCTTGAAGACGAAAACGTAAAAGATTTCGAGCAGATAAAAGCATTTATAAAAAGAGTCAAGAGTCTCGGTGTCCAAATCGCTATAGACGACTTCGGTACAGGCTACTCGAACTTCGAAAGATTGCTTGACTATCAGCCCGATATTCTAAAAATTGACGGCAGTCTCATAAAAAACATAGAGGAGAGCGAACTCTCTTTATCTCTTGTGAAAACCGTCGTCGGTTTTGCGAAAGAGATGGGCTTGGAGACGGTAGCGGAGTTTGTAGAAAACGAGCGTATCTTCAATATCGTCAAAGATCTCGGCGTGGAGTATTCACAAGGGTACTTCTTCGGAAAACCGGAACCTCTTTAAAATCTCTTCCAAAAAGCGGTTGTAAATAGCACGAAAACGGTATAACACTCGAGTCTTCCCACTATCATTCCCATAGATAGAACCATTTTGTCCAGATCCGTGAAAAATGCGAAATTTTCTGCAGGGCCGACCTTGGAAAAACCCGGACCTATATTTCCTACCATAGCAAGAGCACCAGATAGTGCGGTCATAGTATCGAAACCTCTTGCATATATATATACCGTCAATGCGGCAACGGTCATCATATAGAGAACGAAAAAGCCGAAAGTTATCGAAAGTACGCGCTCTTTGAGCCGGTTCCCATCGACAAAGACGTATAGCAGTGCGTTTGGATGGAGGATCCTTTTGAACTCGGAAAAGAGGGTTTTGAATATGATGACATATCTTATAACTTTTATTCCGCCCGCCGTCGAACCCGCATTTCCTCCTATCAACATCGCTACGAAGAGTACCGCGACGGCAAGATTGCTCCATGCAGCGTAATCTACCGTTGCAAAGCCGGTAGTGGTCATTATGGAAGCGACACTGAACATGGAGTGCTTGAGAGAGTAGTAGAGGCTCTCACCGCTCATATCTGCATGCACCAGTGTCAAAAGTACCGAAATGAGAATAAAGAGTGTAAGATACCACTTCACCTCTTCGCTTCCGTAACCGCTTCCATCTTTGTAAAAGAGACGAAGGTGAGCTAGAAAGTTTATGCCTGAAAGCAGCATGAAAAGTGTCGTAACCCATACGATTCCATCGCTTTCAAATGCTCCGAGGGAGCTGTTTTTCGTAGAAAAACCCCCTGTGGAGATAGTTGAAAAAGCGTGGTTTATCGCATCGAACCACCCCATTCCGAAGAGTTTCAACAAAAACATGTCGAGTATAGTCAAAAGAGTATAGACTCCCCACAGGCTCATAGCAGTATGCTTGATTTTGGGGGTTATCTTCTCCATCTGTACTCCTGTAGCTTCCGCTTTGAAAAGGCTGAGACTTCCGGTAGGGTTTATAAGAGAAAGAAGCCCGACACCCAAAACGATGATACCCATTCCTCCAAGCCAGTGCATGAGGCTTCTGTGAAAAAGAACCATTTTATCGAGCGACTCTATATCGGTATAGACCGTAGCTCCCGTCGTAGTAAAGCCGCTGATAGCTTCGAAAAATGCCGAAGCGGGTGTTACGTTCGTATACAGAAGAAGAGGAACGGCACCTGCGACTCCAAGCAGAACCCACAAAAGATTCACTGCCAAAATACTCTCTTTTATTCCCAGTTTCAGCGTATGATTTTGCAATGCGAACCATATAATCGCGTTCGCCATAAAAAAGAGAGACACGAAGAGTGCCATATTGGCGTACCCTTCACCGTAAATCACCCCGACAAGAATAGTTGCGGTAAAAAAAAGAGAGAGCGTCATCCCGATGAAACTCAAAAGCTTGAAAATACTTTTAAAGTCCATATATCCACTCTTTGACTGCACTTTCTGAGTCCGATGTCGCAAAAACAGCGATAACATCTCCCTCAAGCACTTCATACTTTTGCTCAAATGGCAAAAGTTTAGCGCCTCTGACTACAAAAGATAGAGAACCTTTTCTGCTTTTAAGGGGCCTGACTCTCCTTCCTATAAGAGGCGAGCCCGGAAAAATCTTGCGTAAAAAGATGGTTCCTCTACCTCCGCAAAACTTTCTCTCCATAACGACGCCGCTCGAGTAGATACGCTCTATGATAGCATTGTAAGCGCTCATCTTGGGCCCTCTTACCACTACGATACCGAGCGAATGCATAAGGTTGTAGTACTCCATCTCATTGTTGACCGCAACAACTCTTTTTATACCGTGCTCTTTGGCTTCGAGCGATTTTATTATGTTGTATTCGTCGTTATCGGTGGCCGCTATCATCATATCGGCATACTCGAGCCCCTCCTCCGAAAAAAGTGCACCGGTACCATATTTGCAGCTTATCGTCATCGCCTCTCCCTCGAGGCTCTCTTCGGCCCTTTCGCACAAATAGATATCCTTCTCGACAAGTTTTACGGTTTTGCCACGATCTATAAGCGCTTTGGCAATGCTCACGCCAAGGTCACCCCCTCCAAAAACCACACATCTTTTGATAGCGCCCGGTGCCTCTACCTCCAGTTTCGAGCAGAGCTCCCGTATGGGCCGCTCGTCGCCGAAAAGATAGATCAGGTCATTTGGAAGTATAGTCTCCTCTTCTTTTGGTATGAAAAACCTCTTTTCCCTCTCTATTCCGACAACTGCATACCCTTTTGGTTTGAGCTGAATCTTATCTATGTTTTTGGAAACTCTAACAGAGATGAGTTTGAAATCGGTATATTTGAACTGCTTGACATTGTTGGCTTTCGGATAATCGAGCAGAGAGGTAACCGTTTCGGAAGTAAGAAGCATAGGAAACACCGCATCGTCTATTCCCAGCTTCTGCCGTATGGAGCTTTTTGCAAAAAACTGGTTTCTAAGCCTTATTATCTTTCTTTTGAGAGTTATAGAGTCGTCGGCTATAAGGGTAGAGATAAGGTTCGCCTCATCCATATCGGTGACCGCGATGAAAAGGTCGCTCTCTTTTCCGGCAAGTTTTCTGTATGTGGAAGGGTCCTCTATATCTCCATGGACAGGGAGTATATCGAGACTCTCCTGCAGGCGATGAAGCGCCTCCGCATTTCTATCTATGACGGTTACACTGTGTCCGGGAGAGAGGGTTCGTGCCAGGTTGAACCCTACTCGTCCCGCTCCCGCTATGATGATATCCACAACACTCCTTCGATAATTACTTAAGCGCCGACACTTGACTTTATGAGGTGCTGTTTATCTGCTTAAAACTCCTCTTTATATTTTCGGGGTCGAAATACAACGACTCCGACGGAAAGGCGAACTCCAACCCGTTTCTATCGAGTATCTCCCATATCTTGAGAAGCACATCCTGCTTTATCTCCAGCCACTCTCTCCAGTTTACCGTTTTGGAAAAGGCGTATATGAGAATATTCACCGAAGAGTCGGCAAACTCGTCCAGATAAACGAGCAGGGTCGTTTTTACTCCAAACTTCTCTTCGGCCGATACAAGCTTCCTCTCTCTTCTTGTTCTTTTTTGCAAAAGCTGTGCATCCACTTTTTGGGGTGTCGCTATACCGGGATGATTTTCGAGCATCTCTCTTATCTCGTCAAGAGCTTTCATGAGATCTTCGCGTTTTGAGCCGTAAGTGACTCCTATATACATTTTGATACGGCGCCCGACTGTCCGTTTGCTCCAGTTTTTGAGAGGAGTGTTTGCAAGCGTTGCGTTAGGCACGGTAATCAAAGCGTTGTCGAAGGTTCTTATAAAGGTACTTATGAAGCCTATCTCCACGACCGTACCTTCCACATCTTTCGTCTCTATCCAGTCACCTTGAGAAAAAGAGTTGTCGAAGATTATCTTCAAAAGGCCGAAAAAGTTGCTGAGGGTGTTCTGTGCGGCAAGAGCTATAGCCAGACCGCCTATACCCAAAGATGCCAGCAGTCCGGTTATGTTTACACCCATCTTCACAAGTAGCATAAATATAGCTATAGTTACAACCGTAATCTTGAGTATGGAAAGAACAAGGTTCACCAACTCCTGACGCATTTGTGCGTTTTTTATCTCTCCCCGCTTTATAAGATAGTCGAAAAATAGACTGTCTATGGCTACTATGACGATGTAGGCACCTATGGAGAGATAAATGGCGTAAAAGAGCAGGCCAATATTTTCCGGCATAGGAGATGGGTACATAAGCACCTCAAGACCCAGCTCGAAACCGAAAGCTAAAACGAGTAGATAGAGAGGTTTACGTATACCGTCGAGATTGGCGAGCAGAAGCTCATCCAATTCGTCTCTTTTTTTCAATATCTGCTTTTTCAAGAAGGCGTAAAGGCGATGGTATATGATGAAGCTGGCTCCCCATGCTATGAACATGATCAGGAAAAAGATCAAAACCCTTCCCATATCGAGCCGCAGATATCGCAGGTAGGTGTTGATTTTGGCGAAAACTTCGACACCGTTAATCTTCTCTATGATCTGATCGAGCCTGAACATCGCAGCCAAAGAGCGGTAGTGAAGAAGAGAGGGGTTGGTGGCGAGATAGTCCAGAAAATCGCCGTAAAAGGCTGTGTGCATCTTTAGGTTTCGGTAATTTTGCACTATTTGAACCGATATTTTGTCTTTTTGTTTCAAAGAGCTCCTGTAGGCAGCGGTAAACTCCTCCAGAGGAATCGAGCGCAAAAACTTTCTCTCACTCTCTATCAGATCTTTCAAACTCTTTTCGTCAAGTGCCGTCCACTCATCGGCCAGAGTTACGAAAAATCGGTATATGTGCCCTCTGGTCTCGAGGGATTTCAAAGCGATCCTGTCCCGCATGACCGCACCATCGTAGCCGTACTCCCTGTTTACCCCGATACGCGCCAAAATTTTGGCCCTCTCTCTTTTTGCCTCTTTTGGGTCGTAAAATGGGTTTTTTTCCGCTTTCACTTCATAGGGAGCCTCTTTAAGCATCGATATGAGCTGATTGAACTCCGCCACCCTCTTGTCGACAAGAGATGATGCATCCTCTATCTTCGATTCGGCCGTAGCGGTGGCGTTGGCCTCACTCGATAGACTCTTTTTGCCCTCTGTTTCAACCGTGTAGAGGCTTTTCTCTATCTCTACCACCCTCTCCCAAAAGCCTGAAGAGGCGAAAAGAAAAACGACGGCAAGAAAAGTGAGTAGAAACTTTTTCATATCGTCAGTCGAAAATTACCGTCTTGTTGGCATATACGAAGATTTTGTCTTCGAGTGCCAGTTTCAGAGCTTTCGCCAAAACTATCTTCTCCACATCCCGTCCCGCTCTTTGCATCTGTTTCCAATCCATGGCGTGATCTACGGGAATGGTTCCTTGAGAGATGATTGGCCCTTCGTCGAGATTGTTGTTTACGAAGTGGGCTGTCGCACCTATGATCTTCACGCCCCTGTCATACGCCTGCTTGTATGGGTTGGCTCCTATGAATGCAGGCAGAAACGAGTGGTGGATATTTATGATTCTCTCTTCAAAGCGCCCTACGAACTCCGGTGTAAGGATACGCATATATTTGGCGAGCACAATATAGTCGATCTCACCGAAAGTCTCAAGCGCCTCAAGAACCCTCTCTTCATGTTCGGCACGCTGAAGCCCCTCATGGCTGACACACAGATATGGTATGTCGAACCTCTCTACGAGACTTCTTAAAATTTCGTAGTTGGACAGGACTCCTACAATTTCCGCTTCAAGCTCTCCCGCTTCATGGCGTATGAGAATATCTCCAAGGCAGTGACTCTCTTTTGTCGCCATGATCACCACCCTTTTTGGGCGAGGCTCCACAAGTCTGATTGTCGCATTTTCAGGCAAAACCAGCCTAAGCTCCGCCTCCAGTGCAGCCGGGTCGAACTTGCCGCTGACTTCGCTTCGCATGAAGAATTTGCCGTTCTGGGCATCGACGAACTCTCTGTTTTTTTCTACATTGAGTCCGAAGTCGAAAAAGGCTTTGCTTATTTTATATACTAGCCCCTTCTCGTCACGACAATCTATCAAAACGCGGTAAAACTTTGTCATCGAAGCCCTTTGGTGCTGTGTAGTGGCTGAAATTATACCAAAGAGGAGTTGAAAGGCTCTTTGACCGTTCCCCTCTCAAGTAAAAGTGTAGCCTCTTTCGCATCTACCGGCTTTCCGTAGTAAAAACCCTGTATCGTAGTGAGCCCTATCTTTTTGAAAAACTCTTTCTGCTCCCTTCGCTCGACACCCTCCACTACACAACCGAGCCCAAAGGTTTCCACTATACTCTTGATTATCTGCACCATCGCTTCATCTTTGGAATCGCCCGGAATATGCTCGACAAAAGCTCTGTCTATCTTAAGCTCATCGATAGGAAGCTTGTGAATGTACCTTAAAGAGGAGTAGCCTGTACCGAAGTCATCGAGCGAAATTTTCAATCCAAGCTGTTTCAGCCACTCTAAAATAGCCATATCTTTCTCGCTACACGCCATAAGTTCGTTTTCCGTAATTTCGACGGTCACAAACTCCAAAAGATCGGCCTCTTCGAGCAGAACAAGGATATCCCTGTTTTCAAAATCGCTCATATTGAAATTTACCGAAAGTGTGATCTTGAAACCTCTTTCATGCCACCTTTTAAGCTCTACAAGTGCCTTTTTCAAAACTATGAAATCTATTTTGCCCATCAGACCATACTCCTGAGCTATGGGCAGAAAGAGTCCGGGAGAGAGAAGATCGCCATCTTCGTTCCTCCACCTTACAAGGGCTTCGAAACCGATAATCTCACCCTTTACGCAGTCTACTTTCGGCTGATAGAAAAGAGTGAACTTCTCATCTTTCACGGCATCGTTCAAAGAGTCCAAAATTTTCCGTTTTTGGGCTATGTAGTCGCTCATGTACTCTTCATAAAAGAGGGCTCTTCCTTTTCTGTCACTCTTTGCCAAAGCGAGCGCGGAGTTGGCGTTTTTCACCATGTCTCTGGCATTTTGTGCTTTGCCGGGGTAGCTGCATACTCCCATACTGAAAGAGATTTGAAGAGTTTTTCCGGCAACTGAAATATTTCTCTGGAAAAGCTCCTCTATCTTTACTACGACACTCTTGGCGTCCAAACAAAGATCATCCGTCAAGATAACGAACTCATCACCTCCGTAGCGATAGACAAAACCGCACTCTATGACACTCTGCAGCATCTGGCCCAACCTCTTTATAACTTCATCTCCGAAAGTGTGACCGAAAGAGTTGTTGATAGTTTTGAAATTGTCAATATCCAAAAAGATTACGGAAAAGGGAGTTTTGGCATCTATCTTTTTTTCGATGTCTGCAAGAAGGGTCTCTTTGTTGTAAAGTGTGGTAAGAAGATCGTGTGTTTTGAGGTATTTGCTTTGAGCCTCTGCGATTTTGAGCTCTTCGAGCATTACCATTTTGTCTGTAATGTCGTAAACTATTCCAACCATTTTAAGAGGCTTGCCCTCACCATCTCTTACGACAAAACCCTTCTCGTGCACCCACGCAACTTTGCCGCTTTTAAGATGTATCTTGTGTTGAAGGTCGTAAAACCTCTTTTTTCCCGAAAGCACGCTATCTATCTCGTTCAAAACCCTCTTTTTGGTCTCTTCGTCTATTACGGCAAGAAACTTTTCAAAAGTTGGTTCATACTCTTGTGCATCTTCACCGTAAATCTCTATCTTTGTGTC
>JALSPH010000115.1 GCA_026986055.1 Campylobacterales bacterium | reverse complement strand
CATTTCGATATGACCGCATGTGTGGGGTGTCACTGCTGTGAAGTAGCCTGCAACGAGCAGAACAACAATCCGGCAGATATAAAGTGGAGAAGAGTTGGGGAGATGGAGACGGGAGAGTTTCCCGATATGCTTCAGCTCTTCAACTCCATGAGCTGCAACCACTGTATAGATCCCGAGTGCCTTAAAGGGTGCCCTACAAACAGCTACATAAAACTTGAAAACGGCATAGTATTTCATGAGGATGCAAGCTGCATAGGATGCCAATACTGCACATGGAACTGCCCGTACGAAGTTCCTGTTTTTCATAAAGAGCGGGGCATCGTCACAAAGTGCCATATGTGCGTCGACAAACTTGAAAAGAGCCAGACACCTGCCTGCGTTCAAGCCTGCCCGGCCGGAGCCATAGCCATAGAGGTCGTAAACAAAGAGGAGTGGATCAAAAACGATATGGCCAAAGAGGGTGTCGCTCCTCACCTGCCCGATGTGGATATTACAAAACCTACTACCCGTTACACTCTGCCAAAACTTCCGGAAAACCAAGAGATACGCCCGGCGGATGAGCATATTTTAAAGCCTGCCCATGCGGAGTGGCCGCTGGTTTTCATGACGGTTTTGACGCAGATGAGCGTAGGGGGATTCGTGGCGCTCCTTTTAGGAGAGCTTTTGCATCTGTCGGGGCTTAACCTGCCCGCTCCAAACCTTTGGATGGTTGTCGCCGTTTTGGTTCCGGCAGCCGTCGGCCTTCCGCTCTCAGCGCTTCATCTTGGACGACCGGCACTTGCAATCACCGCCATGAAGAACCTGAAAACATCGTGGCTCAGCCGTGAAGCCGCCGCTCTTGGGGCATATGCACTCGGCGTCACTTTTTTGGCTCTTCTTTATATTTTGGATGCTTCAGGGTTGATAAAACTGCTCGTCGAGATTGTCGTGGCCGCTTTGGGGGTTTACGGCATATATGCCCAATCGATGATATACCGTATAAAAGCGAGACCTGCATGGAATAGAAAGTCTACTACGCTACGCTTTTTCGGAACCGGATATCTTGGGTTTTTACTTGTAGGGGTCGTTTTGGGGTTCGGTGCGGAAGCCAAAAGCGTGTTGGCTTTGATGGTGCCGACACTGATGCTTGGGCTTTACCAGATGCATCTGATTTACGAGGAGATGCTCTTTTACAGGTATCTTGACGAAAAGAGTCCGCTATATTATCAGCTTAGCAGAACCAAAAAGCTGCTTGAAGAGCGCTTCGGCCGAATCAAAAAGCTTCGTCTGACAACTCTTGCGCTATTTGCTATAGCTTTGCCGATGGTCGCTACCGTATTTGCCGCGGCAGGACTTACGTCTTTGGCCGCTTCTGTTTTGGCACTTTCCTTTGTCGGAGCATTTCTCAGTGAAATAGCCGGACGATACCTCTTTTACAGGTGCGTCGTACCGCTTGGGCTTGCCGGTAACTTCTTCGCTGGAAATCAGAGGCATTGACATTGGTGCTATTTGTGCGTATAATGTACGCATATTATGCATAAGGAGCAGATAATGGCTACTACAAAAGAGCGTACCAATCTTTATTTAAACAGTGAACTAAAAAGAGCTGCTCAAGAGAAACTTGAAGCTTACGGCATGAATTTAAGCAGTTTTGTCAATATCATGTTGGCAAAGTTTATTCAAAAAGATGTAGATATGCTTTTACCACCGGAAACCGAAAAGGTCTTGAAGGATTTTGAAGGTGAAAGAGAGAGTTTTGAGAAGCCTATCTCTATCGATGAGTTTAAAAAGGGCGGCTGATGCGTCTAAGCCGCTCCAAGCAGTTCAAAAAAGATATGAGAAATCTCTCTCTATCTATGGGAGACAAACAGTTTCAATCTTTGGTGGAGGCTTTAACTTTTTTGATAAACGAAGAGCCTTTGCCGTCGATGTATCGTGATCATGCTCTTTCTGGAAGGCTTTCAGGATATAGAGAGTTTTATGTAGGCGGCGATACGATCGTGCTTTATACTGTTGAAGATGAGGTTATATATCTTTTAAGAGTCGGTTCTCACGCAGAAGTTCTTGGAATGTAGAAAGGTTTTGTGATGTTTGAAAAGATAAAAGATTTTTTGGGACTCGATATAAAAGAGGAGAAGTATGAGTTGGTCGACGACCCCTTTTTCGGTAAAGTGGCCAAAGAGAAGGCGCCTGAAAAGTGGGTTAGGAGTACATGTGGCTACTGCGGCGTGGGTTGCGGTCTCTATATAGGTGTAAAAAATGGAGATCCTGTCTATGTGAAAGGAGACCCGGACCATCCCGTAAACATGGGCACACTCTGCCCGAAAGGGCTTAGCGAACATGAGATGGTAAGAGCTCCCACTAGGCTGCCCGGAGCTATGGTCAAAAGCGGCGACGGTTTTAAGCAGGTGGAGTGGAGTGAAGCTTTCAAGCGTGTCAGCGACAAATTTAAAGAGGTTCAGGCAAAACACGGTAAAAGAAGCGTTGCGGTTATCTCGACGGGGCAGTTGCTTACAGAAGAGTTCTACACTCTTGGAAAGTTCGTGCAGCTAGGACTCGAGACCAACAACTACGACGGAAATACGACTCTATGTATGGCAAGTGCCGTTATGGGGTACAAACAGAGTTTCGGAAGCGACGGCCCTCCTGGATGCTATGAAGATTTCAGCCATGCCGAAGTGATAATGCTAATAGGTGCAAATATAGCCGACAACCATCCGATTCTAAAACTTCATATAGCCAAAAATAGAAAAGTTCGCGGCAAAAAGCCGACTATAATAGTGGTAGACCCAAGGCACTCCAAAACGGCCAATATGGCGGACATCTATCTGCCTATAAAGCCAAGAACCGACCTTGCCTTTATAAACGGCCTTTGCTATATCATTCACGAGCAGGGATGGATGGACGAGAAGTTTATTAGCGAGAGGACCGATGGTTATAGAGAGTTCATAAAAGAGATCCAAAAGTACCCGCCTCAAGAGGTGGCCCATATAACAGGTATAGATGTAAAGACTCTATATGAAGTTGCCAGACTCTACGCAGGAGCCGAAGCTGCAATGAGTGCGTGGACGATGGGAGTCAACCAGAGCGCGATGGGAACGGACACCGTAAGCGCGATAGTCAACCTCGCTCTGATGACGGGCAATCTCGGAAAACCGGGCGGAGCGCCTATGAGCATTACCGGACAGTGCAACGCCA
>JALSPH010000114.1 GCA_026986055.1 Campylobacterales bacterium | reverse complement strand
ATTTCGCAATCAAAGAGGTGGTGGAATCGGCGCACTATCTCTCTTGCGATTTCAAGATGCGGTTTTTGATCTTCTCCGATAGGAACGGCGTCTGCATTGTATAGGATGATATCGGCAGTCTGGAGAACAGGGTATGTCAAAAAGCCCGCCGTATGGATCTCTTTGTGCTGCATCTGTACTATCTGATCTTTGTAGGTGGGATTTCTCTCGAGCCATCCAAGAGGGGTTATCATATTTAGCAGAACATATAACTCCGCATGCTCTTTTACTGCGCTTTGAACGAAAATGGTGGATCGGTTCGGGTCTATCCCGGCAGCGACCCACTCCTTTACTAGTTCATGGCCGAGAAGTTTGAGGTTGAGTTTATCTTCGTAGCTGGTAGAGAGGGCGTGCCAGTCCGCTACGAAGAAGCGGCAGTCGTTGCTCTTTTGCAGCTCTATCCAGTTTTTTAGAACACCCAGGTAGTGTCCAAGGTGAAGTTTTCCCGTCGGTCGCATACCGCTGACTATACGCATAAATATCGAGTCCTTCCTTTTTTGGGCAATTATACCCGAACGCCGTTTTAGTGTGGTTTAATCGACATGCTAATACAATTTCGGTATAAGTGAGAAAAAAGGCTTTCAATGAATCTGGAAAAGGTTATTTCGGGATTTTTCATAATTCTGGCGCTGACTATGAACTTCGGTTTCTTCTATGGTGACCCTACCGTTTTGGAGCAGCACAACCGTTACGAACTCTTCGTAGCCATCATAGTCAACCTGATAGCTACGATATACAAACTCGGCGACAAAACCCATCTTGGAGCAGTTTTGCTGGCAACTAGTCTGGTCGCGGACATTCAGCTTATCGCAGCAGCTTCGGTATGGGCTCTCGGGGAGTATGTAACAGGGCTCAATACCGAGATGGTGACAGCCATAGTCTCACTTTCGGGCGGAGCGCTGCTGGCCAACATAGTATCCGTTATTCTCTTTACCGGTGACGTTTTAAAATCGAAGAGGTAATGCTTTTTGCGTAACAATTCGCTCTATCTGATTATCAAACGAATGCGTACTCCGATGTACGTATTGATAGTCACTTTCTCCATCTCGATTCTCGGTATGGTTTTGATACCAGGAATGGACAATGAGGGAAACCCTTATCACCTGACATTTTTCGATGCTTTCTACTTTGTCTCCTATATGGCTACGACGATAGGTTTTGGCGAAAGTCCCTACGATTTTACCTACCCTCAGAAGCTTTGGGTAGGTTTTTGTATATACCTTACCGTCATAGGGTGGCTATATGCGATTGGCTCCATCATAACCCTCGTGCAGGACAAAGTGCTCGCCGCACAGATAGCGCTTGCGCAGTTTCAGCGCAAAATCAAGAAGATGGACGAGCCGTTCATCATCTTCGTAGGATACAACTCTATGACCAAAGCGATCATAGACAAGCTCACCAGTGAAGGGATACGCAGCGTCGTCATAGAGAAAGAGGAAGAGAAGATAAAGATGCTCGCTCTGGAAAACTACACGATAGAAGTGCCAGCGCTTGTAGGCGACGTCAGAGACCCAAACGTCTTTAGGACGGCCGGTATTCACAAGCACAACTGCAAGGCTGTGGTATCGCTTTTTAACGACGATGTGATGAACCTTCACGTAGCCCTTTCGGCCAAACTCATGAACAAACATGTAACCGTCATAGTGGAGGCTACCGAAGAGGAGTATGCCCAAAACCTGAAAACTATAGGCGCAGATATCGTGGAGAACCCTTTCAAAATAGTCGCCAAAAGGATCTACCTCTCGTTGAAGTCTCCCTCTCTACTTATGTTGGAGCAGTGGATTTACGGCGACCCGCTTGTATTGCGTAAAAAAGATAGACTACCGAAAGAGGGTAAATACATAGTCTGCGGCTACGGTCGAATGGGTACCGCTTTGGAGGTTGGATTGAAGCGGGCAGGCATAGACTACATCTTCATAGAGGCGAGTCCCAAAAAGGCTGCAAAAGCCAAAAGGGGAGAGAAGGTGATAGTGGGAGATGCCGACGACAAAAAGATTTTGCTAAAAGCCGACGTTCAGGAGGCATCCTGCATCATAGCCGCTACGAAAGATGACCTGCTGAACCTCTCCATCATAATGTCCGCCAAAAGAATCAATCCAGACATTTATACCGTCGCCCGTGAAAACCATATAAACGACGCTATCGTTTTTAAAGCGGCACGAATCGACAGGGTCATCACGATAGAGACTCTCATGGTAAAAAAGACCTACAATATCATTGCAAGACCGTTGGCGGACCGTTTCATACGTTTGATGATGTATAGAGGCGAAGAGTGGGGCAAAAAAGTGGTGGAGATACTGAAAGAGCAGATAGGAAACAACCCGGAAACCCTTGAGACTGTAATCGACGAGGAGCACGCTTTCGCTCTTGTCAATCATATTCGTGAGTCCAAAGAGGAGGTCTCTTACGAGGTACTCTACAGAAGAAGGGACGATTGCAGAAAAAAGAACAGAGTGATAGTGCTATATATAAGAAGAGGAGAGGAGGAGATACTCTTGCCCGATGACACTTTTGCCATAAAAGAGGGAGATGAGGTTCTTCTTGCGGGAAACAAGGAGGCCTTCGAGGATGTGGAGTATATTATGGAGAATATGAACGAGCTATGCTACGTATTGACAGGCAAAGAGTGTCAACTCTCTCTTGTGGGCAGGTATGTGTTCGGCAAAGAGAGTTAAGATATGCAACTGCAACCAATTTACTCCTTCTCTTTCAAACTCACCACTCAACACTCATAACTCATAACTTACACCTCCCCGCTCTCCTCTTCGCGCTCACCTCTTTTTTTAGGAATCAGAATAAGAGGCGTTCCCGTAAAGTCGAAACTCTCTCTGAGCCTGTTGGCAAGATATCTAAGGTAACTGAAGTGTATCCCTTTGGGGCGGTTTGAGATGAGGGCTATTTTTGGCGGTTTTATCGCATATTGGGAGGCGAAGAGTATATTGACCGGCTTGCCCCGGTAACTGGGTATATGGTGCTTGATGGTAGCATCTTTTATCACTTCGTTCAACTCTCTCGTCGGTATGTGTCTGGTGTAGTTTTCAAAAACCTTCAAAATCATATCGTATATCTTATATACCCTCTTTTTCGATTTTGCAGATACGGTGATGACCGGAGCCCAGCTTAAAAACTTGAACCTGTACCTTAACTCCTCTACGATTTCATCGTAACTTCCGATAGCTTCGTCCCACTTGTTGAGGACTATAATGCATCCAAGTTTATACTCGTCCACAAGGCCGGCGATCTTCTCGTCCAACTCTTTGAGAGGTTCGCTTGCATCGAGCACCAGAAGGGCTATATCGGCACGCTCCAGCATCTGTTTCGTTCTGTTCAGCGCGTAGCGCTCTATGCCCTCTATCTTTCCGCGCCTGCGCAATCCGGCAGTATCTATGAAGGTGACGGTTTTGTCACCTATGATCATCTTTTCGTCGACCGGGTCTATAGTGGTACCGGCAACATCGCTTACTACGGCCCTTTCACTCTTTAGAAGTGCATTCAACAAAGAGCTCTTTCCCACATTTGTGCGCCCTATTATGGCCACTCCGATTTCGTTTAGACTCTCTTCTTCGTGCAAGATACCGCTCTCGTCGAACTGCTCTATCAGATTTTCGAGCGCATCTTCATCTTCTACTACAAACTCCGGTACAGCCTCATCGAGATGGCTTTTAACCCACTCTACAAGCTGCCCGACCCGTCTGTTGTGAGAGACGGATATGGAGAAGAGATTTTCTGCACCAAACTCCGTAAACTCCCATGCTCTCTCCTCCTCTTTGTCGTTGTCTATCTTGTTTACGACCAAAGCGATCGGTTTGTCCAACGCTTGAAGTTTGTAAAAAAGCTCTTTGTCTCTTTCATCCGGCAGCTCTTTGCCGTTTACCATATAGAGAATTATATCGGCCTCTTTTGCCGCTTCAATAGCTTTGTTTTTAACGCTTTTAAAGAGCTCACTGCTATCGTCTATACCGCCCGTATCGACGATTTGGGCCTCTTTGCCGTCAAAATCTATGAACTCCCTCTTTACATCCCTCGTGGTCCCTGCGACATCGGAGGTTATGGCGATTCTCTTTCTTGCGAAACGGTTGAAAAGGGAACTTTTCCCTACGTTTGGCTGCCCCAAAATTGCTATTTTTTTCATATCTCTCTTTGATTCACGATTTTTTTCGATAATTTACTATATATTTTATCCAAAATGTGATTAAATAGCGAAAAGGAAAGAGTATGAAGAGAGTTTTGTTTTTGACGATACTTCTTGGCGGTTTACTGTTCGGTTCATCTATGCACGCTACATATAAGATAGAGTATGGGATTTTCGGAAAGATGGGTGTTGCGGATGCCTATTTGACGAAAAAGGATGGGCGTTACGAGATCAAGATGGTGGCGAAAGCGACCGGCCTTGCCAAAGTGCTGAGCGGAGGTCGTGTAGAGGTTTACGGAAGCAAAGGGAGAGTCGTAGACGGGGTTTTGGTGCCGGAGAGTTTCAGCAAGGATATTAAGCGCTCCAACAAGCGTCGAATCAAAGTTTACACTTTCGACCATGAAAGAAAAAGGGTGACCTTTCACGAAGAGAATTACAAAGATGGCAAACTAAAAGATGAAAAGAACGAGACACTGCCTTACTATGCTAAAAACGATATACTATCTCTATATTTCAACGTCGAAAAGATAATCGGCTCTTGTCGTGAGCCGTTCGCAAAAGATCTAAAAGCGGTAGGAGCCGAAAAGAGAACGGGGCGAGTCCGTGTAGAGACGATAACGGGAGGCGCGAAAGATAAGCTGAAGCGCTCTTTGGGAAATGAGCCGTGTTATCTGAAAGTTACGATCTTTCAAAAACTTTTCGGGTCGAAAGGGGGTGAGCTTTACCTCTCTTTGAACGATAAGTTCGTCGTGCAAAAGGCACTTTTGAAAGATGTGATAATGTTCGGGGACATTCGCGGAAAAATCGTCAACTTTCAAGAGAAGAAATAGCGGGTTTTGAGAAGTAGAGTAGAGGGGCTCGATGCCGGCGTCAGGTATATGCTTTTTGCCTCTTTCATGTTCGCGCTGATGGGAGTTTTCGCAAAACTATTGAGCCACTCGATGCCCTCCTTGGAGGTGGTCTTTTTTCGTAACCTCTTCGGTGTGGCGATCATAGCGGCTACGCTTCTTAAAAAGCCGATGGCCCATAAAGGGGGCAAACCGCTTCTTCTCTTTTTCAGGGGATTGATGGGCTTTTTGGCACTGTTGGCATTTTTTTACAACATAGCCCATATTCCACTCGGAGACGCCATGACATACTCCAAAACCTCTCCGATCTTCACCGCCCTTTTTGCCTGGCTCTTTCTCAAAGAGAAGCTTGGGTATGCAGGGTGGATCGCTCTGCTGCTTGGATTTGTCGGTATAGTTTTCATCGCCAAACCTACAGCGTTTCATATAGATAAAACCGTATGGCTCGGTATCTTCAGCGGTGCCGGTGCCGCTCTTGCCTACACGGCGGTGAGGGAGCTCAAGAACTACTACGATACAAGGGCTATAGTTCTCTCTTTCATGGGTATCGGAACGGCTGGGCCTCTGCTTCTGATGGCTGTCAGCCCCTATGTAGATATGCCGGAGCTCGATATGCTCTTTGGCACTTTCGTGATGCCGGAAGGGATGGAGTGGGTCTATGTTGTAGTGATGGGGGTTTTCGCTACCTTGGCTCAAGTCTATATGACCAGAGCCTACGGTGCTACGAAAGCCGGCATAGTAGGTGCCGTCAGTTACAGCAATATACTCTTCTCGATTATACTGGGACTCTTCATAGGAGATCCCTTCCCGGGAATTTTAACATGGTTGGGTATAGCTTTGATAGTTATAGCGGGAGTGACAGTCGCGAAATCGAAGTAGAAGAGGGTCTATCGTATCTTTAGAGAACTCCTTAAGAGAAAATATGATAAAGTAATTCTATTCTCAAAAAGTATAAGACTTTAGATACTTTTTCCCGTTAAACAAGGACGGAGAAGTCAAACGATAGTGGGAAATGGGTTGGAGCTTTTCTTGTTTTAAAAGATCTGCAGCGTGTAACATAGATGCATAGTGTTTTAGAAGGTTTTTGAAGTGAACAGTGTAGCCAATAGAAAACGATACAAAATCCTGGGAGGCTTGATAGGCGGGCTTTTCATAACGAGTGCCGTTGCCTGGATGCCCCTGTTGATGAATCTTCTCGAGCAAATGGGCTACTCCCATCCAAAATCTGAAATCATCTCCTATGCGATACTATTTTTAGTTTCGGCAATGGTATCATACCTTTTTGTTACGGAACTTATAAAAGCACGCATTCAGAAGAGGAGATGTGACGAGATTCTGGATACTTCGATGATTTTCGAACTCCACAACAAGCAGTTTTTCTACACGATGTTGAAAAAACAGATCTATCTGGCCAAGCGAAACAGATGGAGTGTCAGTATGATCGCCTTCTATATCGAGCCGATAAACCGCCATAAAAGCAAAAGAGTAGATATCAGCTCGCAAATTAAAGAGATAGTAGTGAATGAGCTGGAGAGGTATGCAAGATGCAGCGACCAGGTTGGAAGTTTCGCTAAAAACGAGTATCTCGTTTTTCTCCAAAACTGCAGCAAAGACAATGCGGTAAGGATAGCCGAACGTTTCAAAGAGCGCCTTTCATCCAGATATGTTACGATTGAGGGCAACACTTACAAACTTGAGTGTAAATGCGGAGTCGCTTCGCTTGAGCCTGCAGCGGCTGAAGCGAAGCGGCTTGTGGAGTTGGCGTACGAAGCGATGGACAAGGCTGCCGAAAAGCCCGGCAGTGTCATAGAGACAAAATAGCAGGACAAGCGGATGAGTTTTGAAATCCTTTACGGGGCGGTTGCGCTTCTGTTTGCGGTAGCTGTAGCCGAAGGCGTTATGCTGGGTCGCTGCAACAAAGAGCTTAAAAAGAGTCGGGCCAAGATAGACTCTTTAAATGAAGAGATTCAGAGCGTCCGTTCTTTGGATGAAGCTACAGGTGCCTACAACTATCACTTTTTCGTGAAGATGGCCAACCTGCAGATAAAGATGGCCAGACGCCATAAATGGCCCGTTACATTGATGATCGTAGATATCGATCAGCTTGAGAGTCTCAATCTTCGCTACAGTTTCAAAACCGGAGATGCCGTGTTGAAGCATCTTAACGATGCAATACGCTCGGTAGTGCGAACGAGCGATGTGCTTGGCCGCTTTGGAGGTTCGGGAATATTCGTTTTGCTTTCAGAGTGCGATACGGAAAATGTCCAAACTGTTAGTGAGAGGATAGAGGAGAAGATAGAGAGAGAACCTTTTGTAGTGGGTGATAAACAGATAGATTATCGAAGAAGCTACGGAGCGGTGACGATGTATGGAAAGCAGGTACACCTAAACCGTATGCTTGGGCTTGCGGAAGATGCTCTTTCAAGAGCCAAAGAAAAGAGAAAAGAGATCGTGATATTCGACAAAGAAGGAACAGAGATATGATTTTGATAGCGGGACCCTGTGTTATAGAGAGTCGTGAGAGTATTATGAGGATTGCAGAGGCTCTCAAAGAGTATGATGAAGATGAGTCTATAGAGTTCTTTTTCAAAGCGAGCTTCGATAAGGCTAACCGCACCTCTTTGGAGAGTTACAGAGGCCCTGGCTTGGAAGAGGGAATGAGAATCTTTGAAGAGGTCAAAGAGAGTTTCGGCTACAAAGTTCTAACGGACGTGCACGAGTCGCATCAGGTTCCACTAGTAGCAAAGACGGTGGACGTTTTGCAGATACCGGCCTTTTTATGCAGACAGACCGACCTGCTCGTTGCAGCCGCAAAAACTGAGTGCATAGTAAATATAAAAAAGGGGCAGTTCATGGTCCCTTCCGATATGGAGTACTCCGTTTTGAAGGTTCTAAAGAGCAGAGGGTTTGAGAGTGCCGACTATGAGACTTCAAAGAGTGCCGGGGTCTGGCTGACCGAACGCGGCTCGACCTTCGGTTACGGAAACCTTGTCGTGGATATGCGCTCTTTGCCTATAATGCGCCGCTTCGCTCCGGTGATATTCGACGCGACGCACAGCGTTCAGATGCCGGGGCAAGGCGGTAAAACGGGAGGCGACAGCTCTTTCGTGCCTTACTTGGCCCGTGCGGCAGCGGCAGCGGGAGTGGATGGCTTTTTCTTCGAAACCCACTTCGACCCTTCGCAAGCGCTAAGTGACGGCGCAAATATGATAAGGCTTGAAAATCTCTCGAAACTGATAGAGCAGATAAAGAGAATCGGTGAGATAGTGGAAGATGGATGATGGAAGATGGATGATGGATGATGGATGTGGGGTGGGTGGCCCCTTATGATAAAATAGCGAAAATCAAATAAAGGCAGTTTTATGAATATTATAGAAGGACGACTGAAGCTTACCGGGTCTGAGCGTATCGCGATAATCGCAAGTCGCTTCAACCACATAATAACAGACAGGCTTGTAGAGGGTGCCAAAGACGCTTTTTTAAGGCACGGCGGGATGGAAGAGAATCTCGACCTCATTCTGGTGCCGGGAGCGTTCGAGATTCCGTTTGTGCTTCAAAAGGCACTTGAGAGCGGCAAATATAGCGCTATATGCTGCGTAGGGGCTATCATTCGCGGTTCGACTCCCCATTTCGACTATGTAGCGGCTGAAGCTACAAAAGGTGTGGCAAACACCACTCTAAAGTACGGCAAGCCCGTATCTTTTGGAGTACTTACTACCGATACGATTGAGCAAGCGATCGAGAGAGCCGGTTCAAAAGCAGGAAACAAGGGTTTTGAAGCGATGACGGGACTCATCGAGATGATAGATCTCTACAGAGTGATGGAGGGGTAATGGCGACTCGTCACCAGTCCAGAAGTGCAGTCATAGGGCTTCTTTACGCCCACGACATAGGAAATCCCGAGGTAGAGCATTTCAGTGAAGATCTGCTTGAAGAGAAGAAGATCCGCAACAGGCAGAGAGAGTTTGCCATGGGGCTGTACAAAGGTGTCTTGCAGCATCTTGACGAGATAGACAAGCAGATAAAAGAGCATTTGAAAGATTGGGATTTCGAGAGGCTCGACCATATCGACAAGTCTATCATAAGGCTCGGAGCGTACGAGCTTCTTCATACCGATCTTGACAGAGCGGTCATCATAAACGAAGCGGTAGAGCTTGCAAAAGAGCTTGGAAGCGACAACTCCCCAAAGTTTGTTAACGGTGTTTTGGATGCGATAGAGAAGTCTGCCAAGGAGAAGGCAAAATGAGCCGTCTTACCAAAGAGGAGGCGCTCGAACTTATAAGAGAGGGCGACCTTAAAACTTTGGGAAAGATGGCCAGTGAAGTAAAAGCGAAGCTGCACCCTCAAAAGATAACTACATTCGTCGTAGACAGAAACATAAACTACACCAACGTCTGTTGGGTCGACTGCAACTTCTGCGCCTTCTACCGTCACGCCAAAGATGACGACGCTTACGTTCTGAGTTTCGAAGAGATAGATAGAAAGATAGAGGAGCTGCTTGAAATAGGCGGCACTCAGATACTCTTTCAAGGGGGGGTTCATCCGAAGCTAAAAATCGAGTGGTACGAAGATCTGGTCGAACATATACATGAGAAGTATCCCGAAGTAACGATACACGGCTTCAGTGCCGTCGAGATAGACTATATAGCCAAAGTTTCTAAAATAAGCGTAGAAGAGGTGCTTAAAAGACTTGCCACAAAGGGTCTTAGCTCGATTCCCGGTGCCGGTGCGGAGATACTTAGCGACAGAGTGCGTGACATAATAGCTCCTAAAAAGATCGACGTCAAAGATTGGCTCAATGTCCACAGACTCGCTCATAAAAACGGCATAAAGTCTACCGCTACGATGATGTTCGGAACGGTGGAGACGGACGAGGAGATAGTGGAGCATTGGGAGCATATAAGAGAGTTGCAGGATGAGACGGGAGGTTTTAGAGCCTTTATAATGTGGAGTTTTCAGCCATACAACACGAAACTGCAAAAAGAGGGTATCGTTACTCACAAAACAAGCCCCAACAGATATCTGCGACTCCTTGCCGTCAGCAGACTCTTTCTGGATAACATAAAGAATATTCAAAGCTCCTGGGTTACCCAGGGAAGCTATATAGGGCAGATGGCCCTGCTTTACGGAGCCAACGATCTCGGAAGCACTATGATGGAGGAGAATGTGGTAAAAGCGGCTGGTGCGGCGAACAGGATGAACCAGGAGGAGATGATACGCCTCATAAAAGATGTGGGTGAAAAGCCTGCGAAACGAAATACCGCATACGAGATTTTAGAGGTTTTTTAGTGCAAGCCGAAGAGTATGGACTATATGAAGAGTCGATGCATGAGGTTATGAGGCATAGGCGCAGAATAGGTGAGGCTATCGAGTGTCTCGATAGAGAGCCTGAGAGTGTTCCATGCACGGATCAGCTGATATACCGTTTCTTGAAACTCCAAGATGCTATGGGAAAGAAGCTTTTTAGGGCCTACCTCTCTATAGTTGGCGAGATGGACGAGACTATGACTATGATCGATATATTGAATAAACTTGAAAAGTGGCATCTGCTGGAGCGATCTTTTTGGAAAAGTGTAAGAGATATACGCAATGAGATTGCCCATAATTACGATGATGATCCGGAAGTGACGAAACTGATAGTCTCACAGATCAAAGAGGCATTGCCGAAAATTGATGAGATCATCTCTCGTATCGAAGAGTCGGCAGCTAAAAAGAGGCTTTTGTGAGACTTCAAAAATGGGAGATAGATGCTATAAAGGAGTGTGCAAGAGAGGCCTTCGGCGATGGAGTCGTAGTACGGCTTTTCGGCAGTCGTGTCGACGAGAGCAGGCGAGGAGGCGACATAGACCTTTATGTGACGCCTCCTGCAGGAAGCGAGGAGAATTTGAAAAAACGGAGCCGAATGCGGATATGTTTGCAGGAGCGCCTGGGTGAGCAGAAGATCGATATAGTGGTCGCTAAGGATCCAAGTAGAGCTATCGAGCGTATCGCGATGCGTGACGGAGTCGTGCTGTGAATACTCGGCGCCTCTTTTGGATGACAAGTAGGCTAGGAGCTGTTTGATATGAAGAAAATTTTACTCTTTTTTGCGATATTTCAAGGAGTGTTGATGAGTGCGGTTTTAGATAAGGTAGATATAAACGGAGTCGAAGTTCCGCTGATTTTCGAAGAGGAGAGGCTTTTGCCGATAGCTTCGATGCAGGTAGTCTTCAGGTATAGCGGTTCACTGGCGGATGACGGAAGGCCCGGTCTTGCTAAGTTTTCGGCGCGTATGATGAACGAAGGTACAAAAACTCTTGGAAGTGTCGGTTTTGCAAAAGCGCTCGAGCAAAGAGCCATAAGTCTGAGCGCCCATACCGGTACGGAGACTTTCGTCTTTGAACTTGGTAGCCTCAAAGAGGAGTTTGCAAAAGGTGTGGAGCTTTTTAGTTCTCTTCTAAAAGAGCCAAACCTCACCCAAGAGAGCTTCAAAAAGGTGCAGACTACGACTATAGGCTCTTTGATGAGAAAAGAGAGCGACTACGACTATCAAGCCAGCCTGCTGCTTAAAAAGCTGCTTTTCGAAGGTACGCCTCTGGCGAATCCGGCCGACGGAACCGTCGAAGATATCAAATCTCTCACTCTAAAAGAGGTTGAGGAGTTTTTGAAAAAACACCTCGTCTTAAGCAGGGCGATAGTCGTCGTCGGCTCCATGACGCTCGATGAAGCGAAAGAGTATGCAAAAGAGGCGTTGAAAAATCTAAAAGTGGGCAAGTTCGAGCCTCTGCCCTATTTTACGGCAAGCGACAGGGCGAAAGTCGCAAAAGAGAGCAGAGAGACCGAGCAGGCTTATATCTATTTTGGTGCACCTTTCAACCTTCATGCCGACGATCCGCAGAGCTACAAAGCCAAAGTCGCCGCTTTCATTTTGGGGAGTAGCGGTTTCGGAAGCCGCCTGATGGAAGAGATCAGGGTCAAAAGAGGGCTTGCCTACTCCGCATACGGGCGTATAGTTCTAAATAGAAGCAGCAGCTACTTCAGCGGCTATTTGCAAACGAAACTCGAAAATGAAGAGGATGCCAAAAAGATCGTATCCGAGGTCGTAGAGGAGTTTGTAAAAAAAGGTGTAACTTCAAAAGAGCTTGAGGATGCGAAGATGTTTCTTTTAGGCTCGGAACCACTTAGAAACGAGACCCTCTCCCAAAGACTCGGCCGTGCTTTCAACGAGTACTACAAAGGTTTGGGTCTAGGATACTCCAAAAAGGAGCTCAAGCTTATAGAAGCGCTCGAGCTTGAAGATCTGAACGCATTTATAAAAGAGCATCCTGAAATTTTGAAGCTCTCTTTTGCGATCGTCACAAATGACGAAGCCAAAAAGGGGTATACCGAGC
>JALSPH010000113.1 GCA_026986055.1 Campylobacterales bacterium | reverse complement strand
CTCCGGCTGGGCGTTTATCTCAAGGTATACAGATTCGTTTTTGCATGCTCTGAAAAGTTCCGACATATCTATTTCGTAGGCGTTTCTATGGCCTATTATGCGGCCGGTAGGGTGTGCCAGAATGTTGAAATAGGGGTTTTGCATCGCCTTTATGACCCGTTTTGTCTGCTCTTTTTTGGATAGATTGAATTTGTAGTGGACTGCCCCCAGGACCAGATCTAGCTCTTTGAGCACGGAGTCGGAAAGGTCGAGAGTCCCATCTTCGAGTATATCGCACTCCAAACCTTTCAAAATCGTTATTCCGTCAATTTCTTCGTTCAGCTTATCTATAAACTCCATCTGCTCTCTCAGCCGTTTTTCGTCAAGCCCGTTTGCTACGCTAAGATGGCGTGAGTGGTCCGTAACGGCTATATATTCGTAGTCAAGCTTTTTCGCCGCTTTTGCCATCGTCTTTATCGAGGCGTGGCCGTCCGTCCAACTAGAGTGGGTATGGAGATCTCCTTTAATATCTTCAAGTTTCACCAGTTTTGGTAGTTTCGAAGAGATTGCAGCCTCTACCTCTCCCCGATCTTCACGAAGTTCCGGCTCTATGTACTGCATCCCCATAAGTTTGTAAAGCTCCTCTTCGCTCTCTCCTCCAAGCCGTTTTTGACCCTCAAAAACACCATATTCGTTTATCTTCCAACCCCTCTCAACGGCCATCTTCCTGATCTTTATGTTGTGAGCTTTGGAGCCTGTAAAGTAGTGCAGGGCAGAACCGTAACTCTCTTTGGCTACGCTTCGAAGATCGACCTGAAGGTCGTTGCGCAAAATCACGGTGGAGCGTGTAGGCCCTTTTGAGACAACCTCCTTTACCTTTTCGTACTTTACGAACCACTCCGTAACCGCTTCCCAATTATCTGCCACCACCAGAATGTCAAGGTCCCCCACCGTCTCTTTCTTGCGCCTGTAGCTTCCTGCCACTTCCACATTCAAAACACTTTCGTAACTCTGCAGATAACTTTTGAGCTCCTCGGCGAACGGTTTTGCCACATCGAAACGAAACCGATGTCCAGCCTTTTTGGCAAGCTCTACCCCTTTCAAAATCTTCTCCACAAGTTTTGGGCCGAACCCTTTGAGTCGGTATATATCACCCTTTTGGGCCACTTTTGCCAACTCTTCGAGCGATGTTACGCCAAAATTATCGTAAAGCTGCCGAATCCGTTTGGGTCCCAGCCCCTCTATGGCCAGCAGTTTGTCGAGCCCTTCGGGCATCTCCTTTTTCAGTTTTTCAAGTTTGGCGAACTTTCCGGTTTTCAAAATCTCCACAATCGCATCGGAAAGATCGGCTCCGATACCCGGAAGCTTCGTTAGATCCATACCCCTTTTGACGAGATCGTCAAGACTCTTTCCGAGGTTCTGGATGGTTCTGGCCCCGTTTCTGTATGCACGCACCTTGAATGGGTTCTCCCCCTTTATCTCCAGCATATCTGCCATCTGGTTGAAGATATCCGCTATCTCGCTGTTGGAAAGTGACATTTTACCTCCTGCGGCGGCTGTTTCGGTACTATTATACCACCGCAGGTAGTTGTTAGTGCTCTCTTTTGTAGAAGAGGAGGTAGAGTGCCGGAAGCACCAGAAGTGTCAGAAGAGTAGAGCTTATGATGCCTCCGGTTACGACGACGGCAAGCGGGTACTGTATCTCGCTTCCTACTCCCGTTACATAGAGTAGGGGCAAGATGCCAAAGAGTGTCGTGAAAGCTGTCATGAGAACCGGTCTAAGGCGCAAGGATGCCGCCTCTTTCAGAAGGTTCTCGAGCTCTACATGGGGAAATCTCTCCCTAAGTTCGTCTATGAAACTTACCAGTACGATTCCGTTTAAAACAGCTATCGCGAAGATCGCTATGAAGCCGACTATTGCGGAGACACTCAAATACTCTCCGCTCGCTACGAGAGCTATGATGCCTCCTATGAGCCCCATAGGTACCCCAAGCAGAATCAGAAGGGACTTTTTCATGGAGTTGAAGGCAGTGTACAGAAGCAGTATGACTATAAGAAGAGTGATCGGTATAATAACCATAAGTTTCTGAGTAGCCTCCTCCATATTTTTGAAGTCTCCCGCCCATCTTGTGTAGTAGCCGTTTGGAATATCCACGCTATCTTCTATTTTGCTCTGCGCCTCTTTGACGAAAGAGGCGATGTCGCGATTTTCCACATCCATGGAGATGACCATGTAGCGGCTAAGGTTTTCACGCTTTATGAAGGATGGACCTTGAACTACGGATATATCGCACACCTCATCTAGGCGTACCATCTTCCCGCTGCTGCTTCTAAGCATTACGCCTTTAAGAGCTTCTATATCATTTTTCGCTCCCTCTATTTTGGGGACGATTCCGAAGCGGCGTATACCCTCTATCTTCTCCGTTACCGGCTCTTCGCCGATACCGTGTCTGATGACACGCATAACTTCATCGACTCCTATTCCGTAGCGTGAAAGTGCCAAAAAGTCGGGCCGTATCGTTATCTGGGCCTGCCCCAACTGGGTTTCGATTTCCGAGTGTTCAAGCCCCTCTATACCCTTTAGCACACCCTGTATCTGCGAAGCTATGGAGTCCATCACTTTTTGATCTTCTCCGAAAATTTTTACGGCGAGCTCCGCTTTTACCCCTTCGAGCAGCTCCTCTATCCTCATCGCTATAGGTTGGGTAGGCACGAACTGAACATAGTCGAAACGCTCCTGAAGGTCGTGGGTCATTTCGCGGGCAAGCGTGGGAAGATCTTCTATGTCCGGTTTAAGCGTCAAGAGTACCTCCATATAGTTGGCCTGTGCCGTTTCGCCCTTTTCACTTCTTCCTATCATGCTCAACACGCTGCTTACCTGCTTTGGATACTTTTTTAGTATATAGCGTTCCATAGACTTCGCCGTCTCGATATTTTGGCTAAGTGCAGTTCCCGGTATCGCTATGACTCTGTACATGATCGACTCTTCGTTTAGTTCGGGCATGAACTCACGCCCCTGTTGGCTCAGCATCCAGGCGGTTGCCGCAAAAAGCAGAGCCGCTACGACCGTTACGCTTTTGGCGTGACGAAGAGTGAAGCCGAGTGCTGGAACGTAGATGGCTTTTATACCCCGCATTACCGGACTCACACCGTGTCTGGCCGGTTTTAGAAGAATATAGCTCAGTACCGGTACGAGCAGCATAGCCACGGCGAGCGAGCCTAGCATTACGAAAACGATATCTATAGCCATCGGGGTGTAGAGCTTTCCGGCGAGCCCTCCAAGGCTGAGAAGGGGTATGAAGATGGCCGCTATTATCAAAAGTGCGAATATGACCGGTTTTGCGACCCCTGCAGTAGCTTCGGCTATGATCTCCAGCTTTGAGGCTTCAGGTTTGTCGTGAAGAAGCCTGAAAGCGTTCTCTACCACGACGATGGTGCCGTCGACGATCATTCCTATGGCTATAGCCAGTCCGCTCAGACTCATCAGGTTTGCGCTTATGCCGTACTCCTTCATCAAAAGAAAGGCGATAAGAAGCGAAAGCGGAAGGGATAGTATCACTATGAAAGCGCTTCGTAGTTCGAAGAGGAATAGAAAGAGGATTATAGCCACCAAAACGGCCCCGCTTAAAAGAGCGCTCGTCATAGTGTTGACCGCTTTATGGGTGATCTCTGTGCGATCATACTCGGTCACAATCTTCACCCCTTCAGGAAGTGCTGCATTGACCAGAGGGAGCATCTTCTTTATACCCTCCACCACCTTGGCTGCATTCGTACCGCTTCGCTGCAGCACCATACCGAACATAGCCTCCTCACCGTTTATCGTCACGGCGCCGAAACGGGGTGCTTTGCCTGCTTTCACTTCAGCGATATCCCCTATCGTGACCGCTTTTGCCTCTTTCGCTTTGACGACGGTGTTTGCTATATCTTCGATATTTTGGTAGAAACCGCTTCCGCGTATTAGGTACTGCTCACGATTCATCTCCAGATATTGGCCGCCGGCGCTTCGGTTGGCTCTTTGCAAGGCGTCCACTATTTCGTCGTAGGTCACATCGAGTGCTTGTAATCTTTTTGGGTCGATCAAAACCTCATACTGCTTTTCGAAGCCGCCCCAGCCGATGACCTCCTCTACACCATCGACAGATTTGAGCATAGGGGCCACTACATACTCCTGCAACTCTCTGAGCCTTGTGAGATCCTCTTTGGTCCCGCCGTTTTCGAGCCTGTACCAGAAGACTTGCCCGAGTCCGGTAGTGTTTGGACCCATTATAGGCTTTCCCCACCCTTTAGGTATGTCTACACCGTTCAACCTCTCCGTAACAAGCTGCCTTAGAAAGTAGGTGTCGTATCTATCCTCAAAAAATATAGAAACATAGGAGAGTCCGAAGATGGAGTTGGAGAGGATCATCTTCACACCGGGCAGCCCGGCCATGGCCGATTCGATGGGGTAGGTTATGAGCTTTTCGATATCCTGCGCCGTATTGCCGGGACTCTCTGTATATATCACCACCTGCTTCGGTGTTATGTCAGGGAAGGCGTCGACGGGAATCTCTTTGTAGGCTTTATAGCCAAACCCTGCGACGGCTATGAAAAATGCCAGTACAAGGAACTTGTACCTTATGAGGAGTTTGAAGAAATTTTCCATACTCTTCTCCCTAGTGTCCATGTCCGCCGAGCTCGGACTTGAGCATCAGCGACTTTACGAAATAGACACCGTCGGAAACGTATGTTTCGCCCGGTTTCAACCCTTTTACGGCAGCATACTCTCCGAAAGTAGCGACAACTTCTACGGAACGCGCCTCAAAGGGGTTTTTCTCTTCATGGTGTTCACCGTGCCCACTCTCTTCGTCACCCTCTTCATGGTCGCCGTGCTCTTCGTCGCTATCGTGGTGGTCGTGACCCTCATGGTGCGCATGATTTTCATGTGAACCATGCTCTGCCTCCTCTTCGTGATCTGCATGCCCCGGCTCTCTATGCGGCAAAAAAACGACCCACTCCCCTTCGAACATAGTGAGTGCGGAGCGTTTGACCGCTACAAACTCTTTATATGGAGGCGCATCTATCTCCATCTGTGCGAAAGCGTTAAGCAGAAGCGGTTTCGTGCCGCTCTCTATCCAGAAAAGCATCTGTGCTCGCTGAGTCTCTTCGTCGACTTTAGGCATAAGGTAGAGATACCTGCAGCTGAAGCGTTCATCACCGATCTGTAGCTCTCCTTTGAGATTTTTGGGAAGATTCAAGGCCTCTCTTACACTAATGTAGGCAATGGCGTAGTATCCGCTCTTTTGCACAAGTGAGACAATCGGAGTCTGAGCGCCCAGATTTGTATGGAGCGGTACGAGAAGGCGACTCACCACTCCATCTGCATGGGCGCGAACTATTATGGTGTCTGTCGGTTTTTTCAAACTTTCAGGCTCGATATCCAAAGAGGCAAGCTGTGAAGCGAGAGTATCACGTTTTGCCTCTATTGAGGCCAAAGCGATCTGTTCACGGTTCAGATCCTGCCTGGAAGCGAGCCCCTTTTCGAAGAGTTTTTTCGTAGATTGGAGTCTCTCTTTCGCCGCTTCGACCTTTTTGACCAGAGCTAAAAATTCGGAACTCATTCTCGAAAGTTCCAAAGATTCGATTTTGGCGATGGGGTCACCATTTTTGACTTCGCTTCCCGGCTCTACGAAGTACTTCTCCAAATGTCCTCCGAGTCTTGAGACGATCATCTGTTTCTGGTTGGAAAGCTGCACTATTTTGGCGTTTACATGCAGAGTTTTTCCGAAAGGTTTCATAAACGCTTTATCCAACACAACGTCGGCTGAAAATGCCGGTACGAAAAGAACCAGAAGGGTCAAAACGGATCTTTTTATAGCTCTTTTGAAAGTTTTTCTAGACACTTTTTCGTAAAAGTCATACTTTTTCATTTTAGTTCCCCTTTAAGGTAGTTCAGGCGTATCGTGTAGATGTTCGCCAGGTATTTTGTATTCAGGATTTCAAGTTTCGTCTCTATGAGAGAGTTTTTCGTATCGATAAGATCGAGAAGTGAGCTTTGTGAGGATCTGTATCCCTCTTCAAAGAGGCTGAGCAGCTCCTTGGCTTTTTTAAGCTGCATCTTCAACATATCGAGCCGATCTGCAAGAGCAGATATCTGCTTGTATAGTGCATCTATCTCGAGAGCCTGCCTCTTTTTTAGAAGCTCCGCCTCGATAGCGCTCTGTTTGGCTCTCAATTCGGTGATTCTTGCCTCCTCCATATTTTGGTTGAAAAGAGGTATGGCCGTCTCTATTCCGATACGCGCCGCCGATTGGTCCGGCTCCTTTTCATACTCGGTGAAGAGTCTAAACCCTTTTATCACTCTTTTTTCGGTTTTGGCTTTTGCCTCAAGAAGCTCTTTTTTGGCTCTTAAAGCTTGAAGTTCGAAGTTTTCGGGATCTGAAGAAGCCGTTGCTCTTTCAACACGGTATAAAAAAGCGGCTTCAAGATCCATTTTTTCCAAAGCGGCCGCTTCAAGCAGGGAGTAGTAGCTCTTGACCCTTTTTTCTATCTGCCTGCTCAACCTTGTCTTTGCCGCTATCTTTTGCAAAGATGCCTGCATCAGCTTAGCCCTTGTACCCGCTCCGCTCTTGAAACGCTCCCTTGCGATCGATTCAAGCCTCTCGGCAAGCTCTATCTCCTCTTTTATTAGCGCTTCTCTCTTGACCTCTCTTACGTAGTCGGTATATTTTGAGCGAAGTATCGCTATAACTGTCGAACGCCTCTTCTCGAAGCTGTTTTTGGCTGCTCTGCTCAGTGCATCCGCATATTTTTTCAGATCATTTCCCAAACTCAGGGTTCTAAACTCCTGAGAGAGACCCAAACGCCAGCCACTCTCTTTGGCTGCCCCATCAGGGTCGAAACTGCTCAGTTCACCCTCTATGGAAGGGTTTTCGTACCGCAGTGCCAAATCGCCCTCCAAAAGGGCTTTTCTTTTCTCGATCTCGGCAGATTTCAGCAGCGGCGAGCTCTTTAGCGCTTCAGCCTCGAAACTTCTGTACTCAAGTGCCATAGCGGTTATAGTTATAGATATAATTATCAGAAAAATTTTCACTTTTTCCTCTCCTTTGATTCATGCTGCATAAAAAGTTTTGTTGCATGGTACAACAATATGGGCGTACATAGCCGGTACGCATGACCGTTTTTATAAGAGTCGTATAGGTTTGAAGAGGTTATATTATAGGGGGTCTGAAGGATCGATCCATGGAGAGTGAGTCGTAATACTCTCTATAGTAATCGATCTTCAAGGAGCAGCTGTGATCCGATATGATAGGGGTGGAGTAGATGGTGATTGCATTAAGATGAAACATATGGTGAATCTCGCAAAGATCCCCGCAATCGCTTCCGTTGTCAACCTCCATAACATACTCGCATACCTTTTCGTGATTGCAAGAGTCTGCGTAGGAGATGACGGCTGCATGCGCTATATTTAGAAAAAGCGACATCAACAACAGTATAGAAACCGCTCTTCTGCGCATTTGAGCCTCCATGATTTATTTCTTATTTGGTTCTATTTTAGCCTGTTTGATAATCGTTGTCAATTTTATGATTATTTATTTTTCTCTTTTCGTATATTTCGTAAAGAATCGGAATTATGAGCAGACTCAGTACGGCCGAGCTCACCACTCCTCCTATCATCGGTGCCGCTATACGCTGCATCACTTCGCTTCCTACTCCGTGGTTATACATTATGGGAAGAAGTCCTGCCAGTATCGCAAAGACCGTCATCAGTTTGGGGCGAACACGCTGAACGGCCCCCTCGAAGATAGCCGAACGAAGCTGTTTTGCATTCAGCGCTCCAAACCTCTTTTTATACTCCTGTACGCTCTCTTGCAGATAGACTATCATCACGATAGCCGTCTCGGCAGCGACTCCAAGAAGCGCCAGAAATCCGACGATCACGGCTACGCTCATGTTGAAATCGAGCCAATCTATATAGAGCAGCCCTCCAAGAAGAGCGAAGGGTAGGGTGAAAAAGACGATGAGTGTCGGTACCGTCTTTTTCAGAGCGAAGTAGATAAGGACCAATATCACCAGCAGTACCATAGGGGCGATCCATGATATCTTCTCCATCGCACTTTGAAGATACTCCGACTGTCCTGCCCACTCTATGTAGTATCCTGCAGGCATCTTCATATCTGCAAGTTTTCGCTCCGCTATCTCTTTGTACTCAGCCGGACTGACACCGCTTTTTGGGGTGATGTATATGAAAGTTACCGGTTTTGCCATCTCCGTTTTTATGACGGAGGCACTCTCTTTGTATCTTATCTGCGCAAGTGAAGAGAGTGGTACGAATCCAAAGGGTGTTTTCACCTGTATGTTTCCGATAGCTTCGATGGTGTGCCTATCCTCCTCTTCGTACCGAAGAGCTATCGGGTAGCGCTCCAACCCTCTTATCATCGTGCTTACTTTCATGCCGCCAATGCCTGATGAGGTGTAGCCAAGAAGTTCATCTTTGGTCACCCCGTATCTTGCAAGAGCTTTTTCGTCCAGATCGATATCTATATAGTACCCGGCATCGGACTGGTCGGCAAAGACCGACATAGTTTCGTTCATATCCCTGAGTTTGGTTTCTATTTCAGAACCGATCTTTTGAAGTGTGGCCAGGTCGTCACCGTATAGTTTTATCCCAAGAGGGGTTCTGATGCCCGAAAGAAGCATATCTATGCGTCCCCTTATCGGGTATGTCCATGAGTTGACAAGTCCCGGAACCTGAAGTGCATCCTCTAGCTCTTGCTGAAGCTTTTCGTATGTCATCCCTTCACGCCACTCGCTTTGCGGTTTGAAAGTTATGATCGTCTCTATCATACCAAGAGGCGCAGGGTCGGTTGCAGTCTCTGCACGCCCGCCTTTGCCGAAGACCGTTTCTACTTCCGGGAAACTCTTTATTATCTTGTCCGTTTTCTGGGTCAGCTCTTTGCTCAGATCGACGCTTATGCCGTATGGGGTGACGGGCATATACATGAAAGTCTGTTCGTTCAGCATCGGCATGAACTCCCATTTCAGTTTCTGATAGATGGGTACCATCCATACCAAAAGGGCTACGGCTGCGGCCAGTACGAGATATTTCAGTCTCATTCCCATTATCAAAAGAGGATTGTAGAGCCAGATAAAAAATCTGTTCAGAGGGTTTCTCTTTTCACTTGGAATCTTCCCTTTCACGAACCACACCATCAACACGGGAACGAGAGTGACTGCAAGAAGAGCGCCGGCACTCATCGCGAAAGTTTTGGTAAAGGCAAGCGGTGTAAAAAGGAGCCCCTCTTGACCCGATAGTGCGAAGATTGGCAAAAAGGAGACGACTACGAGTGCCAAAGCGAAAAATATAGGACGCCCGACCGTTTTCGATGCGCTTACGATCGCCGCTATGCGTTCTTTGTCTGTTATGGAACCCTTTTTTTCGACGATTTTGTGTATCGCTTTGTGGGCGTTTTCAATCATCACGATACTCGCGTCGACCATGGCACCTATGGCTATGGCTATTCCGCCAAGGCTCATGATGTTGCTTCCTATACCGAACATCTTCATAAGCAGAAAGGTTATCCCTATCGTAAGCGGAAGTACTATCAAAACGATAAGAGAGCTTCTAAGATGAACAAGAAAGAGGGCTATGACGACAACCACGATGAGACTCTCCTCGATAAGTGTAGATTTCAGAGTATCGACCGCTTTTTCTATAAGAGAGCTTCTGTCGTATGTCTCTACTATATCTACACCATCGACTTTCAGGCTTTTAAGCTTCTCTTTTACATTCTGAATGACACGGTATGCATCCGCACCGTAGCGAATCATGACGATTCCGCCTACAACCTCCCCTTCGCCGTTTAGGTCGGCAACTCCTCTTCTTGGGGCAGGGAGTATCTCTACCCGCCCTATATCGCTTATGGTGACCGGTACGCCATCTCTGTTTGAAACCTTCAGCTCTCTGATATCCTCTATATCCTGTATATAACCGCGCGCCTGCACCATCCACTCGTAACCGTTTTGGATGACTATACGGCCGCCGGTATCGTTGTTGTTGGCTTTGAGCACTTTCGCCACATCGTTTATGGAGAGATTGTGGCGTACGAGTGCCTCGTTGCTTACGGTCACTTGCCATGTAGGGACGAATCCTCCGACGGTAGCTACGTCGCTTACCCCGTCGACTCCCATCAGAGCATATTTGTATGTATAATCCTGCAGCGTTCTTAGCTGGGCTAGATCTTTCGTTTCGCTCACCAAAGCGTATTCGTAAACCCATCCCACTCCGGAAGCGTCAGGCCCCAAAGAGACCTCCACACCGGAAGGAAGAGAGCTTTGGATGGCAGCCAGCTGCTCGAGAACCCTGCTGCGTCCCCAGTATAGGTCGGTACCCTCTTTGAATATGATATATATAAGAGCGTTTTCGTAAGTGGAGAAGCCGCGAACTGTCTCTATGTCGGCTATTGCCAGAAACTTTGTTATCAGCGGATATGTGGCTTGATCTTCGATGATATTTGGGCTCTGACCGCTCCACTTCACCTGCACGATAACCTGTGGAGGCGAGAGGTCGGGCAGGGCATCGAGAGGTGTATTTTTGACGGCCCAGTATGAACCCATGATGACAAATAGTGTAGCCATAAGTACCAGAAAACGGTTTTTTACACTGAAATCTATAATCTTTTCTATCATCAGAAGAGTCCGTTTATCTGTGCGTCGCTATCTATGAGAAACAAGGCTCTGCCTACCACCTCGTCACCCTCTTCAAGGCCTGAAAGTATCGCGTAGTTTTCGTTGTCCAAGGGTTTGACTTCAACCTCTACGGGCTCATACTCTCCTTCGAACTCTCCGGCTTTGAATACGTACCAACTACCCATTTTACGAATAACCGCACTTCTTGGAAGGGTTAAAAGAGTCTCTTTTTCGCTTTTTGCAAAAAGGGTGGCGAACATTCCCGGCATCAGGCGCAAAGTTGGGTTTTCAATCTCCGCACGGATTGTGGCAAGTGCGCTTTTCCGGTCAATTGTCGGGTATATTACCGGTTTTTTCGCCTTAAGTCGCCCCTTTACGGCTTTTGTTTCCACTTCGAAACTCTTTGCCTCATACAGGAGCGGAAGATCCGGTTCGCTCACCTTCGCCTCTATCCACACCCTCTGCAGCCCCACTATCTTAAAGAGTGGAGATTTCGCTTTGAAGGCACTCCCTTGCAGAAGGCTCTTTTCAAAGATGAAACCTCTTGAGGGTGCACGCAAGGTTGTGTAGGGGTCTACGCGCCCTTTCGTTTTTATGGCATCGATCTCCTTTTTGTCGACTCCAAGAAGCAGAAGCTTTCGTCTGGCACTCTCGACCATGTTGGAGTCTCCCCTCTTTTTTAGGAAGTTCAGAGAGTTCAGATACTCCTCTTTTGCCTTGTAAACTTGCGGAGAGTAGACTTTTGCAAGTATCTCACCCTTTTTTACCTCTTCAAAAGTGGTGTCGGCATATAGTTTCACAACATATCCGCCGAATCTTGGAACAACTTCGGTAACCAGTCTCTCGTCGGCTTTTATGAGTCCATAGAAACTCTTTTCGTAAGTTGCAGTAACCTTTTGAACCTTTACAATCTGTACGTTAAACAACTGCTCCACACTCGGCTTCTCTGCCCCGAATAGTAAAAACGGCAGTATCAAAATCAACACTTTTTTCATAATTTCTCTCCCAAAATCTCTTCAATTTTCGCTACTGTTATATAGTATTGGGCCCGTGCCGATATAGCTTCGGCATCGAGTTTTAGTTTCTGTTCCACAAGATCGACGAACTTATATAGATCTCCTCCGGCGGCTATATCGCTTCTGATCAGATCGAACATATGGTTTACCTGCGGAAGAGACTCCCGCTCTATGATCTGCACAACTTCATATCTGCTTTTTGCTTTTGCAAAAAGAGCCTCTACTTTCGCTTCAATCTCTCTTTTTTTGTCGAGAACTCTCTGCTTTTGGGCAAGAAGTTTGGCTCTTTGCTCCTCCTCCTTGCTCTTTTGCGTGCCGTAAATGGGAAGAGAGAGGGCCAGCCCCATAGATATGTAGTCCTCAAAAGAGCTTCTGTTGTAATATCCCACCTTCAGTATGGGGTCGGGCTCGTTTTGGAGTTTTTTCAGTTCAAGAAGACTCTTTTGTATCCTCTCTTTTGCCTCCTCTATCGTGAGTGAAGGGCTTTGTGAAATCTTTTGGAGTACTTTTTCAAGTGGAGGTAGCTCTCTGTTTGGAAGTTCAACTTCCAGGTTTTCCAAATCTTTGAAGCTCAGATACTCAAGAAGTGCCAAAATCTCCTCTTTTTTTGCTTCAAGCCGCTTCAACGATGTTTTAAGGCGCGATTTGACAAGCTCTGCAGAGATGATCCCCATATGGGAGTTTCCGGAATCTCCGGAAGCGGTATAGGCTTCGAAAAGCTCGATATTCTGCTCAGTC
>JALSPH010000112.1 GCA_026986055.1 Campylobacterales bacterium | reverse complement strand
AGTACGTGATAATGCCGGGACTCATAAACCCGCATCTACATCTGGAGTTTGGCGCAAACAGAACCACTCTGAGATACGGCGACTTCATAGAGTGGCTCTTTAGCGTCATAGAGCATAGAGATGAGCTTGTAGAGGAGTGCAGGGCCGGATGTTTCAAAAAACAGATAGATAGCCTCCTTGAAGGGGGTACTACGACATTCGGAGCGGTGAGCAGTTACGGACGGGAGTTGAAAGCCTGCGTTGCCGCACCCCAAAGAGTCGTCTTTTTCAACGAAGCGATAGGCTCCCAACCGGCAGCGGTCGACGCCCTCTACGCCGACTTCATGCAGAGGCTTGAGGAGAGTGAAAAAGCGGCCTCAAAAAAGTTCATCCCCGCAGTAGCGCTCCACTCTCCCTACTCCGTTCATCCTGTTTTGATAAGAAAGGTTCTGCAAAATTTGGGAGAGAGGCCGCTTAGTGCCCACTTCATGGAGTCGCCTGCGGAGAGAGAGTGGCTGACAAAAGGTGAAGGGCCTTTTAAAAGATTTTTCGAGGAGTTTTTGAAGCAGAGTTCGCCCCTATGCTTTCCAGAAGAGTTTTTGCAGCTGCTACAAGGCAAAAAAGCGCTCCTGACCCACGCAGTTCAAGCGGACGAGAGCCTCTTGAAAATGGTTGCCGATGCGGGCCACTATATAACACACTGCCCAAGGTCGAACAGGCTGCTTGGGTGCGGCAGACTCGAACTGAAGCGATTAGAAGAACTGGGTATATCATGGCTGCTCGGTACGGACGGGCTAAGCTCCAACAACTCACTAAACCAATGGGACGAGATGCGTGCCGCTTTGATGATGCACTTTGAGGCGGATGCAAACGATCTTGCCTTGGAGCTTTTAAAAGCTTCAACCTCAGAAGCCGGAAAAGCTCTTAAGCTGAATACAGGTATACTTAAAAGCGGATTTTATGCCGATATTATCATACTAAAACTTCCAAAGAGTGTAGAAAACAGAAAGAGTATAGCTCTTCAGGCAATTTTACATACAAAAAAAGCAGATACCCTATACATAGAAGGGGAAAAATTTATCTAAAAATCAGGAGATGTCATGTCGGATTTTTTCAAAAAACTCTTTTCCCCCATAACGGGAACGCTCGATTTCATTCAGAAGTACTTCAAGTCGCTCATTTTCATTCTCATCGTCATCCTCATACTTGCACCGGCCGGCAGTGAGTCTGTAAAACCGCCGAACCTTGCGAAAGTGGAGCTTTATGGCCCCATAATGGATTCGGCGAAAATCGTCAAAGAGATAGAGGATCTTGCCAATGAAAAAAACATCAAAGGGGTCCTTTTCGTGGTCAACTCTCCAGGCGGGGCCGTTGCGCCATCTGTGGAGATCGCGATGGCCCTCAGGCGCCTGAAAGATAAAAAACCTGTAGTCGCATATGCAGCCGGGACAATGGCAAGCGGCAGCTACTACGCCTCCATCTGGGCAGATAAAATCGTAGCTAACCCGGCAGCCACCATCGGCTCCATAGGGGTCATCATGGAGGGGATGAATATAAAAGGGCTCATAGAGAAGATCGGAGTTAAACCGCAAGTTGTCAAAGCGGGAAAATATAAAGAGGCCGGAACTCCTTTCAGGGAGTGGACGCCTGAGGAGCGAAAAGAGATAGAGAGACACGTACTCGATATTTACGATATGTTCGTTACCGATGTCGCCAAGGCTCGCGGCCTCGATAAAAAGCATCCGGAAAAGTTCGCGGACGCTCAGATCTTCATCGCCAAAAGAGCAAAAGATGTCGGGCTTGTAGATGAGATCGGCTCCATCAAAGATGCCCAGGATCTTACCAAAAAATTGAGCGGGGTCACTGAAGCTAGATGGAAAGAGAAGAGTAAGTTCGAGCAGTATATGGAGAACTTCGCCGAACAGTCGGCCAAAATTTTTGTCAATCAGTTCAAAGAGTGGGTAATAAGATAGTTAGATAGATAAGCCCGCAACAAAAGTGCGGGGTGGTCAGAAGTTGCGGTTGAAATCGCCTCTGGGCTGCCTCGGCTCACGGGGTCTGGCCTCGTTTACACGAATGCTTCTTCCCTCAACCTCTTTACCGTTGAGTGCTTCTATCGCCTCATTCGCGGCATTGTCGTCAGGCATCTCGACAAAACCGAAACCCTTCGAGCGGCCGGTTTCTCGATCGCTGATCACACGCGCACTGCTTACTTCGCCATACGCTTCAAAAACTTCTCTAAGTTCACCATCACCCATTCTGTAAGACAGATTTCCAACGTAGATATTCATTCTACTTCTCCAAAAAAAACTCTTCCCTTCCACTCAAAGTATAACTTTTTGTGAAATGGATGAAATACTATACCATAAAAAGGGTTACATGTCAGTCTCATAGAGGGTCAATATCGTTAAAGCCTTAAACAAAAGCCATAAAATGCCGATTTGATTATGTAGGAGTCCGCTTTTTAAAGGAGTAAATTTGCAAATCTACGCTTCTGTTTCGTTAAACCAAAATCCAATCCAGCCCAAAACAGAACAAATAAGCGAAGTAGCGCAACAAGATACTCAAGCAAACGAGAGCAGTGAAAGCGAAAAAAACAGTAGTACTAATGAAGATAAAAAAGAAGAGAGCATAAAAAAGGCTCAAGAGCGTCAGGTAGTAGCCAAGCTTCAGGCAAGAGACAGTGAAGTCAGAGCCCATGAAGCGGCACATCTTGCAGCAGCGGGCGGTATCGCTTCAGGGGGTGCCAGCTTTACATACCAAAGAGGCCCTGACGGAAAGATGTATGCGGTAGGCGGGGAGGTTCCCATATCGATCAGCGGCGGAAGTTCGCCCCAGGAGACTATAAAGCAGATGCGCCAGGTGGCCGCAGCCGCCTTGGCACCGGCAGATCCCAGCCCTCAGGACTACGCAGTAGCTTCAAGCGCCAGAAGCGAAGAGATGCGTGCACTTGCAGAGCTTAGAAAGGAGCAGGCAGAGGCGCAAAAAGAGCTTGGTATGCAAAAATACGCTCAAAATGCCAATGAGAGCGACAGAGGAGCTCAAGACTCTTTTTGAGGCCCCTCTATTTTATCTATGATAGCTTCCGCCACATATCTACCGTCTTGCAAAGAGACTCTCTCTCCCTTTTTAAGCTCGGCGAGGGTGGCAATCTTCTCCCCTTTTACAAGCTGTACGAAACCGGGTCTGAGTTTATGCTTCGGGTCAAG
>JALSPH010000111.1 GCA_026986055.1 Campylobacterales bacterium | reverse complement strand
TGAGTTGTCGGCTGCTGTTCTTGTCGCAGTGGGTGCGGCAATAGGTCTCTTTTCCATATCGATGGGCATAGGCGGTTCGATACTGCTGACGCCTATACTTGTGGGGCTTTTGCACTACCCGCTTAAAAAGGCGGTTTCTGCAGGCCTCTTTTTCGTAGTTTTTTCGTCGATTTCAGGCTATATAAGCCTCTCTTTGGCCGGCCATGTCGACTACCTGCATGGGGTCATGGTAGGAGTTGCATCTTTAGTTGGAGTATATTTTGGTATAAGGCTCAGTGCGGTTACCGGTCATAAGAGACATAAGAGCGCATTGATTGTGCTATATATAGTAATATTTGGTTTGATGTTTAAAAAAGTGATAGGAGTATAGTTTAGTTGGAAAAGATCAAAATTTTTGGTGCACGCGAAAACAACCTAAAGTCGATAAACCTCGAGATACCAAAAAACAGACTTGTCGTATTTACAGGGCTAAGCGGAAGCGGAAAGAGTACTTTGGCTTTCGATACGCTCTATGCGGAAGGACAAAGGCGCTACATAGAGTCGCTCTCATCCTATGCGCGCCAATTTCTGGACAGAGTAGGGAAGCCTGATGTCGACAAGATAGAGGGGCTTACGCCCGCAATCGCCATAGACCAGAAAACGACCTCTAAAAACCCCAGGTCCACCGTCGGAACGATTACCGAGATTTACGACTATCTTCGCCTCCTTTTTGCGCGTGTAGGGAAGCAGTACTGCCACCTATGCGGCAGAGAGGTTTCACAGATGAGTGCAAGCGACATCATAGAGCAGGTGTTGAAACTGCCGGAGGGTGCCAAACTTGTCATTATGGCTCCGCTTGTGCGGGAGAAGAAGGGGAGTTTTGCAGACCTTCTTGAATCACTCAGACACAAAGGGTATGTAAGAGCCCATATAGACGGAGTTACGGTACGGCTAGATGAGGAGATAGAGCTTTCAAAAACGAAAAAACATACTATCAAGGCGGTCATAGACCGGGTCGCCGTAAAAGAGGGGAGTAAAGAGCGTATAGCGCAGGATATCGAGAAGGCTTTGGGAGAGAGTTACGGAGAGGTGGAGATAGAGGTTATAAACCACGAAGAGATGAACCTTGAGCCCCATATTCACTACAGTGAACACTTCGCATGTTTTCACTGTAAAATCAGTTTCGATCCGTTGGAGCCATTGAGCTTCTCTTTCAACTCTCCCAAAGGGGCCTGCAGCGCCTGCGACGGTCTGGGGATGCGATACACACTCGATCTTGCAAGAGTGATAGACCCTCATCTAAGCATCGCTGAAGGTGCCATAAAGACTCTGTACGGATTTAACAAGGGTTACTATTTTGGCTTTTTGAAAGCCTTTTGCGAAACGGTCGGGATAGATATAAATACCCCTTACGAAGAGCTTGAACCCTTCATGCAAAAGCAGATACTCTACGGGACTCCCGACAAGGTGAAATTTACATGGAAGCGGCACCGTTTGGAGCGTGTATGGCCCGGAATAGTAAAGATCTCCTACGATATGCTCAAAGATGAGAAGGAGTTTGGAGAGTATATGACCGAAAAGGTTTGCGACAAGTGCGGCGGGCACCGTCTGAAACCTGAATCTTTAGCGGTTAAGGTTGGGGGGAAAACAATTGCGGAGATTATCGATATGCCTATTGAGGAGTGCTACCGCTTTTTCAGCGACGATAGCAACTTCGAAGGGCTCAAAAAGCAGCAGAGAGTTATTGCGGCTCCGATTTTGAAAGAGATAGAGGAGAGGCTCTTTTTTCTATACGATGTTGGGCTTGGGTATTTGACATTGGGTAGAGATGCCAGGACCATCAGCGGCGGAGAGGCGCAGAGAATCCGCATAGCGAGTCAAATAGGAAGTGGGCTTACCGGAGTTATGTACGTGCTTGACGAGCCTAGTATCGGACTGCACGAAAGAGATACGCAGAAGTTGATACGGACATTGAAGTCGTTGCAAAAGAAGGGTAACAGCGTAATCGTCGTAGAGCACGACAAAGAGACGATAGAGGCAGCCGACTTTATAGTCGATATAGGTCCCGGAGCCGGAAAGTTCGGGGGTGAGGTGGTCTTTGCCGGCAGTTTGAAAGATCTTAAAAAGAGTAAAACGCTCACAGCCGACTATCTTACCGAAAGAAGGAAGATCGAATACTTTTTCAGAAGAGAGCAGAGTGAATGGATAGAGATAAAAAACGTAAACATAAACAACATAAAAGGGCTTGATGTAAAGATACCTCTAAGAAACTTCGTCTGCATAACCGGTGTAAGCGGAAGCGGAAAGAGCTCGCTGATTTTGCAGACACTTCTGCCGGTCGCCAAAGAGATGCTCAATCGCGCCAAAAAGGTGCATAAAGTGGACGGAGTCGAGATAGAGGGGCTTGAGAATCTCGATAAGGTGATCTATCTTGACCAGAGCCCGATAGGAAGAACCCCCAGGTCAAATCCGGCTACATATACGGGCGTTATGGATGAGATAAGGGCACTTTTCGTAAAGACGAAGGAGGCTCAGATAAGAGGGTACAAGCCCGGCCGTTTCAGCTTCAACGTAAAGGGCGGAAGGTGTGAGAAGTGTCAAGGTGAAGGGGAGATAAAGATAGAGATGCACTTTCTGCCCGACATCATGGTCAAATGTGACTCCTGTAAAGGGAAGAGGTACAACCCCCAAACCCTTGAGATCCACTATAAGGGTAAGAATATTGCCGATGTGTTGGCAATGAGCGTAGATGAGGCTTTGCACTTTTTCGAGCATATTCCAAAAATCTTTTCAAAACTGAAAACTCTGCAAGATGTCGGGCTCGGATATATCACTTTGGGACAGAATGCGGTGACCCTTTCGGGCGGCGAAGCCCAACGTATCAAGCTTGCAAAGGAGCTGAGCAGAAAAGATACGGGAAATACCCTTTATATTCTCGATGAGCCTACGACAGGACTTCACTTTGCTGATGTGGATAGATTGACTAAAGTTCTTCACCATTTGACCGATTTGGGTAATAGCGTTTTGGTGATAGAGCATAACCTCGATATGATCAAAAACGCCGACTATATAATCGATATGGGCCCGGAAGGGGGCGACAGAGGCGGCAAGATCGTAGCCGAGGGAACTCCGGAAGAGGTCGCTTCAAGTTGCGATAGAACCGGAAGTTATACGGGGGAGTTTCTTAAAAGAGAGCTGAAGCTTTGATTTAGATTC
>JALSPH010000110.1 GCA_026986055.1 Campylobacterales bacterium | reverse complement strand
TCCATCTCGCCCAAAGCCTCCTGAAGAGGTATCTTTGGAGGTGACGAGCTAAGCTGCTCCTCAATTCTTTTGTCGTCTGCATATGAACCTGCAGCTAAAAGTATAGTTGAAATCAGAAGCGTTTTAAAAAACTTTCCATTCAGACTTTTCAAAAAGACGCTCCCCCCATCTTTATATTTTTTTCGGAGTGTAGCATAACTTTTTTTAATTTCAATAAAAAATATGGGAACCGATCTGTATCTTGTTTGGTTGAGACCATAAAAAAGATGGTTTCGTTTCATAATTTCAGCTACTCCCTTCATCCGTGAAAATCTTAGATTGCCTCTTTAACAGGGCGCTTACTGCTACAATCGACATTTGATCAATTTTTTTAACCTTTATCCTCCGCTTAATTTTTCTTTATCCTGCACCACAAGTCTATTTAGTTTTCGGTATAAAAACTGTTCAGTCGCTATAATCACAAAAAACGATAAACGATTAAGGAGTTTGGATGTTTAGATTTTTACTGGCGACACTGCTGACTTTATCACTTACCGATCTACTCTTGGCAGGCAAGCTTGAGAGCAAAGAGGAGATACTGAAGAAGATGGTGGAAGCCTATGGCGGAGAAGCGGCACTTTCGAACACCCAAAGCTACATTCAGCACTGGAGAGTGGTAAGAGCTTCGGATAAAAAAGAGGGTAAAGAGACAAGAAGGGTTACACTTCCTACGAGACTCTACGTAGACCTGAAATACCCCGACAAAGAGGAGATAAGGGTATTGGAAAATAGTGTCGGCATAAAGATATTTGGCAAACACTCCAAAAAACAGGTTTTCGGTCCAATGCTGGATGCCATGAAAGCGCAACTGTTGAGACTCTACACTCCGCTAACCCTGAAAGAGAACCATGAAAAGATCAAACTTTCTCAAAATGGTTCATACTACATTCTAACTCTCGATAAAGACGGAGTCGAAAGCGACTACTACGTAAACCCGAAAAACTACCATATAGAGAAGACGGTCGGTAAACTCAAAATGGGAAACAGTGTTATGGAGTTTGTCACTCTTTACAAAGATTTCAAAAGAGTAGGGGATACACTATTTCCGACAACGGAGATAAAGTATGCAGGCGGCGTAAATACGGCGACAAACACTCTGATCGACACCAAAATCGTCCATTTGAAAAAGGTAGACGATCACAGATATGAGCGAATCTGACAACCAATGTATGAAAGAGAGTGCGGGCATCATACCCTTTAAAAAGGAGGGAAAGAGCCTAAAACTCTTTCTGGTGCATATGGGCGGCCCCTACTGGAAGGGCAAAAAACGGTCATGGAGTATCGCAAAAGGGGAGGTAGAGGAGGGTGAAGATCCTCTGGAGGCAGCAAAAAGAGAGTTCTTCGAAGAGACAGGAAAAGAGGTAAAGGGTAAATTCATACCTCTTGGATCTGTAAAAAGTTCAGGCAAAAAAGTTACCGCATGGGCTGTCGAAGCCTCGCCGGACACCGATATAACTTCAAACCTTTTCGAAATAGAGTGGCCGCCCAACTCCGGCAAAAAGGAAAAGTTTCCCGAAGTGGACAGAGCAGGGTGGTTTGATACAAAGAGTGCCAAAGAGGTGATCTCAACCTATCAGATTCCACTTATTGAGCGACTCGAGAAGATGGTCGATTCCTAAATCTCTATCTGCATCAAATCGTAAGCGACCTCTACATCGCCATCGAAATTCAGTTTTACCTCCTTCAAAAGCTCTTCAACATCTTTTTCACTCTCGTATCTTGGACTGATATGGGTTAATATCAACTTTTTAGGGGAGATTTCGGAAGCGGCTATGCCAAGTTGCAGAGCGGTAGTATGCCTATATTTTTTTTGAAGCTTTTCGAAATCTCTGCTTGTGTATGTAGCTTCATGAATCATCAGATCTGGGTTTTTGAAGGGCAAGAAGAGTAGGGGATCATCATTGTCACCCCCTATGATAACCGTTTTACCCGGCTTAGGCGGAGCGACGAAACCATCTCCGTCCAAAATGGTTCCATCCATTAGAACAACTCTCTCTTTACGTTTCAATTTTCCATAGAGCGGTCCCTCCGGCAACCCCATCTTCCTTGCCTTTTCCACCATAAAACGCCCCTCTTTCTCCCTCTCCTTTATTACATATCCGAATGTGGTTATGGAGTGGGAGAGTCTTACGGCAAAGAGCTCGTAATTTTTAAAAACCAGAACCTCTTCCCTCTCTATCTCAACAATATTGAGCTCAAAGGGCAGATTCAGACCGGATAACCTCATGACAGTTTGAAGCATCTCTTTCAACCCTTTGGGGCCAAAAACGTTCAACGGGGAGTCTGCTTTTTGCAAACCTCTGCTTGCAAGAAGGCCGAATATGCCGTAAATATGGTCTCCATGAAGGTGGGTTATGAAGATGTTTTTGAGCTTAAAGATGGATAGGGGAGTCTTCATTATCTGTTTTTGCGTCGATTCTCCACAATCAAAAAGTGACCACTCTCTTTCGTTTTGAAACTGCACGGCAACTGCCGAAACATTTCTATTTTTTGTAGGTATACCTGCAGATGTCCCAAGAATTGTAATTTTCAACCTTTACCTCCCGCTATCTCATCCATAACGCTGGCGGCATCTTTTAGCCTCTCTTTGTCAAAATGGGTATATATACGTGAAGTATCAAGACTCGCATGGCCAAGTGCCTCTTGCACAAGTACCAGATCTCTCTTTTTAAGATATAGCATAGTAGCGAATGTGTGGCGAAGCATATGGGCTCCGTTTTTCTCTTTTCTGATACCGGCCTTCATCAAAATCTTCTCTACAGTTCTACTGACGTAAGCCTGGGTGAGGGGTGTCCCTTTTTGATTACAAAAAAGGTAGTCGTCGCTACAGCTTCCAATCTCTCTCCACTCCTTTAGATATTTGTTAATATGAGACTCTTTTATCATAACGACCCTCGCTTTGTTACCTTTTCCCATCACTCTTATTAGATAGAGACCGTTTTCAGGAATGAGATCTTTTGTTTTTAGATTCAAAGCCTCTCCTACACGAATTCCGGTAAACAAGATAAGTTTGATTAAAAGCCTGTTTCTGGCTGCCACGGATCTTTGAAAAGGGTAAGACTCTATCGCTTCTATGAACCTCTCAACCTCTTCTTCGCGCATGTAGGAGGGGAGTTTGGTACCACTTCTGCCGGATAGACCTCCCCAGTTTTTTAGCTCGATTCCATAGTGGTAAGCTTTCTGCTCACCATCCGAGTTCTGCTTGTCGATATAGCCGAAAAAGTTGATCATAGCTATTCTGTAATTCTTTTTTGTAGCATCCGACAAACCGGCGGTTGCACTGGCTAAAAAGTCGCTTATAAGCTCCTCATCTATCTCTCTCATCGAAGCGCAGCCAAAATCCAAAAGGTACTCATATAGCTTTTCAAGAGGCTTGTAATATGTATTTATTCCAATCAAACCTGCATTTCTCGCATCTTTTGCAAGTTTGGAGAGCTCTTCGATACTCTTTACGCCGGTTCTCAAAGAGTTTATGACACCGGCAAGTCTTTTTGGTTCTTTTACCTGTCTGTTTGAGAGGGAGTTTAGTTTTGAGTGCATATAGCGGTTCATCCAAAAAAGCAGAGACTTTTCAAAACTCTTTTCGGCATCCAATGGATATCTCATACACAGAATCCTTCATATTTTAAAAGTATTGAAAACTATAATTTTCAAACTATATTTTATCGATCCCCTCTTTAAAAAGAGCTTGAAAGATTCATGAACAGATGTTCATAAGAGAGTTAATGAAAGATTAACAGTTGTTCATGTATGATTCTCTTACAAAGAACGGTTGTTCACCACCGAAAGACCTAAAACAAGGAGTTTAAGAGTGCCTAAACAGAAAAATACAAAGCAGAAAATTTTGGAAGCTGCGATAGATTTGATAGCCAAAAACGGTTACAGAGGTGCATCTGTGCGTAAAATAGCTGCAGAGGTGGGAATTCGTGAGAGTGCCATATATAACCACTTCAAAAACAAGGAAGAGATACTAAAAGAGATAATTTCGCAAATCTTCACAACACCGTTTGAATTCAACGATCTTGAAGAGAGAGCTAAAAAGGGAAAATCGTTTCTGCATCAGTTTGTCGTAGCTTACAAACTTGTATCTTTCGATAAGAAGATGGAGAAACTCTTTAGAGTGATGATGATCGAACTTTTTCAGAACGAAGATTTGAGAGAGAGTTTTTTGGAAGAGTTTCACCAAAAAGATATACAGCAGATCTCAAAAGCCCTTTTTATTATGATGCAGGATGGGTTGATCCGCTCTGCAGATCCAATGTTCATGGCACAGGAGTTTCTCTCTCCCCTATTCTACATCAGATTGAGAGTGTCACTTCTGCGTATAGATGAAAAATCTACAGCACCTATTGCGACACAGTTTGAGAAGCATGTCGATTTTTTCTGGGAGTCGGTTGCCGTTTGAGTATCACTGTTGAGGCATAACGTAGGTTATGCCCTCCTCTCTCAGCTCTTCTATGTTTTCCTCATCAACATCTGTCACTATCAGTTTGATATCGAGACTTCCCAAAAGTGTCAGCAGAGCGTTTTTCGAACCCACATCCATATCCATATAGAGCTTTTCATGCATCTTCACGTAAGCGGGTGCCGTATATTTCAGATATCCGTAACCTCCGCTCTCTCCGCTAAATCTATTTATACCGAATCTAACCCCGAGTTTATTGAGATCGTTTGCTATTCTCTCGACTACAACCGGATCCAAAGTCAAAATATCGTATTCGGATATCTCTACAAAAAACCTTCCTCTTATCGTCTTAACGATCTCCTTTACAGACTCTTCAAAAACAAGATAGTTGCTACTCTCATGTAGTGTCTTTGCAAAAATTTCCAAGCTTAAAGCATTGTGGGTAAAACGGTGTTTCTTTAAATAGTCCAACTCATACATAACCAGTTCCTGCTCCAGACCAAGTTCTACTACAGCCGGTAGATAGTCGCCGTAAGCATGACTATATGCCTCGTATCTGATATCGAATGTCAACGAGTACGCAACCTTTTCATTTTTCTTCAAATTTATAACGGGGGCGAGTTCCGGTTCAAGTTTCTCATTTTTCATCGCTGCAACTATGATTTCCCGCCACTGGTTCTTTCCGATAACTATGGAACTTTTTTTGTCGTTCTTGAAAACGGTTACATGGTTTTCGTTGTAAAGGGCGGCATCGGAAACGGCATAGTCTACAGTTGCAAGTAGTTTTGATACCTGATCTTTTCTTGCATACTCTGTTATGCCGAAACTAAAATATATACTATCTCTGATATCAAACTCGTCTCTTAAGAGTAGAGCGTTTTTCATAATGTTTCTAACAAGCTCCTTCGCCGTTTCGGCGTTGAACACCGGCAGTATCAGAATTATTTCCGTTCCATTGATTCTACATATTGTAGGCTCATGTACATCTTTACACCCTTTTTTCAAAATATCACCGAAATTTTCAAAAAACTCATCTACCTTTTTGTGCCCTATCTTCCTGTTTGCATTCGCAAGACCGTTTATTCTGATCAAGACTAGAGAGCCTCTCGATCTACTATCGTTGGCCAAAAGGTATTCCGGAAGTTTTATTTGGAAATATCGTCTATTAAAAAGTGATGTAACAGGATCTTTATATAAAATCTCCTGGTTTTTCTTCATAGCTTCCGAACTTCTTTCAAAAAGATCTTTTACGCGTTTGACCATCGAGTTCATTACATCAGCTATATCTTTGAGTTCGGTTGTAGCGGGAAGCTCTTTTTGTATTATAAATCGGTTGTGAAGAATTCCCTCAGCCTGATTTCTAATGCCATCAAGAGATTTCAGAACGACTTTGAGAACGAAACGGAGAGTCGTCAATCCGATGAGACCAAATAGTATAAATATAACAACGGTATATTTAAAGAGTTCATAAAGCTGTTGATACCCTATCGAGCTATCGGCTTTGACTCTCAAAAAACCGATCGGTCTGTTATCTACAGGAGAGACAAGGACCTCTATGGTTTTGGTATCTATCTCTATGACTTTTTTGAACCATTCGGGAGTCTGCATCTTCGAGGAGTTTTTTTTCACTCTATAAACAGGTAATCTGTGAGAATCTTCGACTCCTATCATCTCATATTTCCCATGTTTGAAAACCGAATCTATAAGAGATTTCACCCTCTCTTTATCATCCATAACTGCCGCAAGTGAGACGCTCAATGCAACTGCACTGTTTTTCGCATTGACGTTCAACTGCTCTTCGATATAATTTTTCGAATTGATGAAGTTGATTGTCAAAACAGCTGCCAAAAGAAGCATAAGAAGAGAAGAGATAAGTATTCCGATACGTTGAAAGAGTGTCAAAATCAGCCTTTTTTCAAATATTTTATAAGAATATCGGTAATCTAAAACTTAAGATAACCTCAACGTCAATATTTCGACTCAAATTTCTTCATTAATTCCCTGTAGTGATCCACTCCTCTATAGCTCTTCTCAAGACGCCATCTCAAAACGAACTCTACAATCATATCTTTCAACTCAACATCCAGATTCTCAACTCTGCCAAAATAGCGCAGATTTATATTTTGTGCTCTTCTTTTGCCATCCTTTTCGACATACTTTATACCGATTATCTGAGCATATTTTCCTTCACTGACGAAACCGAGACTCTCTTTTGTCAGGCTGATTCCGGAGAGGTTTATCGCTTTGAATTCGAAGATGGTAGAGAACTCACCACACTTTTTTTCGAGTTCAAGAGTATCGAAAAGCTCTTTGAGCCTCTTTATATTTCTTTTACGCTCTACCTCATATGAGGTAAGCTCATCCGCAAGTGCTTTGAGTCGGTCGAGTTTACTGGACATTACTGCTCCATATTAAAAAATATCATCATGATTTCATGCTATTTTATCGACATTTTATGGTAAAATCAACCCAATTTCTGCAAGGATATCTTATGCCTATAAAAACCCCTTTTGTAGCAACCGACAGTATCATCGAGTCTTTTGACGATGAAGGTAACTTTTTGGGCATAGTTCTTATAGAGAGAAAAAACAGCCCCTTCGGTATAGCCCTTCCGGGTGGATTCGTCGAGACCGGTGAGAGAGTGGAGGATGCTTGCAGAAGAGAGATGAAAGAGGAGACCTCGTTAGATATTGAGATCGAAAAACTCCTCGGCGTATACTCCGACCCTAAAAGAGACCCCCGTTTTCATACCGTATCCATTGTCTATGTAAGCCGTGCCGTCGGCATACCGAAAGCGGCCGATGACGCAAAAGATGCCAGACTCTATCATTTAAGCGAAATACCGTGGAGCAATCTTGTTTTTGACCATGAACAGATTTTGAAAGATTATATATCGAAAAGAAAGGAAAGATGTTAGATGGACTACCTATCTATTACCGGACCATCCAGGCTCCATGGAGAGGTTCAGATTTCAGGAGCGAAAAACGCAGCGCTTCCGCTGATAGCCGCCACACTTCTAAGCGATGAGCCTTGCACCGTAGAAAACGTTCCTCAAGTTGCCGATATCAAAACGCTTCTGAAGCTTTTTTCCAAGCTTGGAAGCAAATACATTTTCGAAGAGCATACTCTTACCATAGACAATGAAAATATAACAAACACGGTAGCCACATACGACATAGTGAAGACGATGCGCGCCTCCATACTCGTACTGGGCCCTCTACTCGCCCGCTTCGGACGGTGTGAAGTGAGTCTGCCCGGCGGATGCGCTATAGGACAAAGACCTATAGATCTTCACCTTAAAGCTCTTGAACTGATGGGGGCAAATATAGATATAAAAAACGGTTATGTGGTTGCAACGGCACCCGAAGGGTTGAAGGGTGCACGCATAATATTCGACAAAATTACCGTAACCGGAAGCGAAAATATCATAATGGCCGCAGCTTTGGCAAAAGGGAGAAGCGAGCTGATAAATGTTGCAAAAGAGCCTGAAGTGGTCCAGCTTTGCGAAGTTCTACAAGAAGCAGGAGTAAATATAGAGGGAATCGGAACAGATGAACTTATCATAGAGGGAACCGAGAGAGAACCTCTGAAACTCTCCCCTTTTTCTATAATTCCGGATCGAATAGAAGCAGGTACTTACCTATGTGCCGCCGCCATTACCTACGGCAGTGTCACACTGCATAATGTAAGAAGCGACCATCTTGACGCCGTAACGGCTAAGCTGCACGAAGCGGGATGTCGCATAGAGAGCGAAGGAGCTTCCATGACTCTCTACCCTGCCGCAAGACTCAAATCTTTTGAAATCTCGACCACGGAGTACCCGGGCTTTCCAACCGACATGCAGGCGCAATTCATGGCTTTGGCCACACAAGCTGAAGGGGTAAGCATCATAGAGGAGAGACTTTTTGAAAACAGGTTTATGCATGTGAGCGAACTTCAACGCTTAGGTGCAAGCATCCATCTAAAAGGGCACACAGCGACACTCAACGGTCCCATACAGCTTCTCGGTGCGGACGTAATGGCGACAGACCTCAGAGCAAGCAGTGCACTGGTTCTGGCCGGTCTGGCAGCCAGCGGTACTACAAACGTCCACCGAATCTACCATCTGGATAGAGGTTACGAAGCTCTGCACGAAAAGTTGAAGATGCTTGGCGCAAAACTGGAAAGACTCAAGGAGTAGCGCCCTACTCCTCTTCGAAGATTATAATTTCGTAGTTGTTTTTTGTAACGACCGCTCTGTGGCTTGGAATGGTACTTGAGCTGCTTGCCCTTTCAAGCTCCGCTCTCAAAGAGTCGATCTCCTCCTGCATAGCGTCTATCTTCTCTTTTAGCTGCATTATTATGTCCACTCCGGCCAGGTTCACTCCCAACTCTCTTGTCAGGCGAAGTATCAGCTTTATCCTATCTATATCGCGCTGAGAGTATAGGCGCATCCTCCCTTCCGTTCTGGAAGGCTCTATCAGCCCTTCCCTCTCATACTGCCGTAGAGTCTGCGGATGGATATTTAGCACTTTGGCAACGACACTTATAAGATATACCGGTTCATCGTAACTATGCATCTTCACCTCCTGGAAGCTTCTCTTGCATCATTTTAGCAAGTTCAGGGTCCAACTCCTCAACCTTTGGAAGCACTATATTGGCTATGAGGTAGAGATCGCCCTTTATTTTACTCTTTCTGTTCATTACGCCTAAGCCCTTAACACGGAACTTTTGGCCGTTTTTCGTATTTTTGGGAACTTTTAAAGTTATCTCTTTCTCAAGAGTCTGTACCTTTATCTTCCCTCCGAACATCGCAGTTTTAAGAGGTATATCTATGCTCTTATATAGATCGTCACCTTTTCTTTCATATTCAGGGCTGGGTGCTACCTCTATTTTAAGCAGCAGATCTCCTCTTTGACCGTTGTAAGCTTTACCTTTTCCGCGAATTCGCAGAGTCTCTCCGGTTTTGACGCCTGCCGGTATTCTAATGTCGAAGTTTTCGCCGTTGACGGAAATGGAGTGGGTACCGCCGAGAACGGCCACATTGAAGGGTATGGTTATTCTGGCATGTATATCTAGATCCATCCCACCCATATCAAAACCGCCGAAACCTCCGAATCCGCCGTGCGAAGTGCCTCCAAAACCGCCGAAACCTCCGCCTCCGAAGATGTTTCTAAGGATTTCGTCAAGGTCTACGTTGGCACCCTGCCCTCTGGCAAAATCGTGGAAATTCTGACCGCCGAACATCTGGTCGCCGAACTGATCGTACTGCTTCTTCTTCTCCGGGTCGCTCAAGACTTCGTAGGCAGCGTTTATCTCTTTGAACTTCTCTTCAGCGCCCGGCTCTTTGTTTATATCTGGGTGATACTTTCTTGCCAGTTTCCTGTAAGCTCTTTTTATCTCTTCCGCACTGGCGTTTTCACTTACACCCAATGTCTCATAAAGGCTTTTGCTCATGCCTATAACTCCTCGCTATTCGCCAATTTTTTGCCTTATTATATCATAAAAGTTTAGTCAAGGTCAATCAACTTATAGAATATCAAGTGGTTCAAGTTAGAAAAGTTGCCGGCCAAGCGCCGGCAAGTGAAGAGTTAGTGCAGGAAGTGGCGAACACCGGTAAAGTAGAGAGCTATTCCATGCTCGTTCGCAGCCTCTATCACCTCATCATCCCGTATGGATCCTCCCGGCTCTATGATAGACTTTATACCGGCAGCTGCGGCGGCATCTATGGAGTCTCTAAAAGGGAAGAACGCTTCACTCGCCATTGCGGCTCCAGTGACATCAAGGCCTACCTCTTCTGCCTTTTTAAGTGCACACCTTGCAGCATCTACACGGCTTGTCATCCCCATACCGACTGCCACCATAGCTCCGTTTTTAACATATACGACACAGTTGGACTTGGTAAGAGCCGCTACTTTGTATGCAATTTCGAGATCTTTCATCTCCCTTTCATTAGCACTACGCTTGGTTTTAAGCTGTGCGTTGACTATCTCTTCATCTTTGACCATATCGGCATCCTGATATACGAACCCTTCGCCTATATGTTTGAAATCATACTTATCTTTGAACCGCGGGAGTCTTTCGCTGCCGTATTCGAAGAGTTTTATCCTCTTTTTTGCCGAAAATATTTCGACAGCTTCGGGTGAAAAGCTTCCGGCCACTACCACTTCCAAAAATATCTCGTTCAACTTTTTAGCAAGCTCTCCATCTACCCTTCCGTTTATAGCAACGACTCCGCCGAAAGCTGAAACCGGGTCGCACTTAAGCGCCTCGGTGTAAGCATCCAGAAGAGTCCCCCTTATGGCAAAACCGCAGGGATTTCCATGCTTTACGATACATACCGCATTTTCGTCGCCAAAAGCCGATGCTATCTTTACCGCCCCGCTGATATCGGTCAGGTTGTTGAAACTAGCCTCACCCTTTATGGCTTTGAAGTTTTCGCTGTAGAAGTCGTCGAACTCATAAAGTGCACCTTTTTGGTGAGGATTTTCACCATATCTTGTGTCGAAAACTTTGCTGCCCACTATAAACTGTTTTTGACCGAAACCCTCATTGAAGCGGCGATTCATATAGTTTGCTATCATACTGTCATACGCAGCCGTATGTTCGAAAGCCTTTATCATCAAACTTCGTCTTAGATCAAGAGTGTTCTTCTCTTCTCTTAGAGCCTTCAAAACCGTTTCATAATCGTTCGGGTCGGTCACTATGACCACATCGTTGAAGTTCTTGGCGGCACTTCTTACCATTGCCGGTCCGCCTATGTCGATATTTTCGATAATCTCTTCAAAATCGTCCGTCTTCTCTATAGTCTCTTTGAATGGGTAGAGATTTACGCAAACCAAGTCTATAGCCTCGACACCCAGCTCACTCGCCTGCTTAAGATGCGACTCTTTGTCGCGTCTGTGCAAAATACCTCCATGTACGAAAGGGTTGAGAGTCTTTACCCTCCCCTCGAAACACTCCGGAAATTTCGTAACGCCGCTGATATCTACGGCACTCACTCCACTCTCTTTCAAAACCCTCAATGTTCCGCCTGTGGAGACTATCTCGTACCCAAGACTCTCCAATCCCTTGGCGAACTCGACTATACCGCTCTTGTCGCTGACGCTTAAAAGTGCTCTTGCCATCTATTGCTACCTTTATATATCTTGCTCTATTATACGCTTGAATGTCGTAAAGTAAATCTCTTTAAGATGCCCCATCTCAATGGCTACATCGTTTATTCGTAAAACGTCACCGCCTACTCTGCCGGCAACTACACATTTCAGCCCTCGCTCCTTCGCCATTTCGGCAACACTTTGAATATTCTCCTCTTTGACTTCAAGAAGCGCTCTTGAGAAACTTTCGCTGAATATATTCACCTCTTCACCGAGGTCAACCTCGATTTTTGCGCCCAGACCTCCAACGGCCGCCATCTTCGCAGCCGCGATCGCCAGCCCTCCCACATTGAGGTCTTTCGCCGCTTCAAGAAGCCCGTTTCTGTTAGCCTCTATAACCAGATCCCAAAGGGCGAGCTCTCTGTCGTAGTCGATATCGGGGAGTTTTCCACCCGTGACGCCGAAAAGCTCTTTTAGGTAGATGCTTCCGCCGAACTCTTTTTTAGTCTCTCCGATAAGCAGAATGGTATTTCCCTCACTTTGGAAAGCCGAAGGAAGCACTCTCTCTTGGGAGTCGTTGACGCCCACCATCGCTATGGTCGGTGTCGGGAATACACTGATACCGTTTGTCTCATTGTACAAAGAGACGTTACCGCCCGTTACCGGAGTATTCAGCTTTAAGCAAGCCTCCTTAATACCTTCACACCCTTGAGCGAACTGCCACATCACCTCAGGGTTTTCAGGGTTTCCATAGTTCAGACAATCTGTTATAGCCAAAGGTCTAGCACCCGTCATCGCTACGTTTCTTCCAGACTCCATCACGGCAGCCGCTGCTCCCCCTTTGGGGTCGATGTAGCAGTATCTCGGGTTACAATCAGAACTCATAGCTATAGCGCGACCGTTCTCCTTTACCCTTATGACCGATCCGTCCAGGTCTCCGCCTTTTTTGACCGTATTAGTCTGCACCATCGAGTCGTACTGCTCGTAAACCCAACTTTTGTCTACGACCTCTATGGAGCTTACTATCTTTTCGAAAGCCTCTTGGTTTGAAGGGAGGGTGAAATCTTCGAGCTTTATGGAAGAAATTTTGTCAAGATATTCCGGCCTTTTCACCGGTCTATCAAGTACCGGAGCCTC